>JAFRJH010000344.1 GCA_017432385.1 Kiritimatiellia bacterium | reverse complement strand
TGGAACTACCTCGCGTATACAGTCGACATGACGGCGACGAAGTCGAACGTGCACGGAGTCAAGAACGGCGTCTCCAGCACCTGGTACAACTCGAAGGACTTCAACGGCGCCATGGGCAACTCCGCGAGCGACCTCTGCCTCTGCAACTTGTACGTTAACAACAAGGACTACTCCTTCAACGGCAAGATCGACGAGGTGCGAATCTCGAAGACGGTCCGCTCCGACGCCTGGCTGAAGGCGACCTATGAGACGATTGCCTCGACACTGGCGCTGTATCGCGTCGGCGAGACCGATCTGCCGTCCGACACCGCCGTATCCAACCTCCTCCTCAAGGCAGCGACCGACAAGGAGAACCCGATCGACTACAAGGAAGGGGACCCCATCACATTCAACTTCCGGCTTGAAGGCGTCGACATGCTTCCGCAGGATGTTCAGGTGAAGCAGCCGATCTACGTGATCTGGACGCGCACCGGCGACGATGGCGTGACCGTGAAGGGCACGAACACGATCTCGCTGACGCAGGGCTTCTCCGCGACGACCAGTCTCGCTATTCCCGGCATCGTGAGGATGACCGGCGACCTCGTGGGGAGCGACTACAAGAAGTTCTCGTACATCGACCCGAAGGACGGAAAGACGACAAAGTACGTCAGCTTCGGCGGCGGCGCTGGCGTGGCGACCGAGAAGATGCAGCTTTCGTCCGTGGAGCCTGCTGACTTCGACCAGTTCTGGCGCGAGGCGAAGGCGAAGCTCGCGGCCGTGCCGTTCAACGACCAGAACGTGGAGCTGGTGAACGTCACGCCGAGCAGCATCTCGAACTCCTACGTCATCTATGCCGCCAAGATCCCGTGCTTCGGTCCGCGTCCCGTGACCGGCTGGCTGACGATTCCCAAGAACGCGAAGCCGGGCACGCTTCCCATTCAGGCGACCTTCGACGGCTACGGCTGCGCTTCGGCGAAGCCGAATCCGCCGACGTACGGCGCGGGGAATGTGATGCGTCTTGCGATCAACGCGCACGGCTACGACCTGGTCGGGCACGACAACCAGTACTACAAGGACTTCAACGACTACATCAACAAGACGAACCGTACCTTCAACGGCACGACGTACGGCTACGCCTGTGCGCCGCAGGACTACGACAACCCGACGAACACGTACTTCTACTACATGGCGATGCGCGTCATGCGCGCGTACGACTACCTCAAGTCGCGTCCGGAATGGGACGGCACGAACGTCTGGGCGTCCGGCGGAAGCCAGGGCGGCCTGCAGACGATGTGGGCTGGCGGCCTCGTCGACGGCATCACGAAGATCGAGCCGTCGATCACCTGGGGCTGCGACATCGGCTGTCCGTGGAACGGTAAGGGTCCGTATCCGTCCCGCACGTGGGGCATTCCGAGTGTCCCCGGCGCGTACTACTTCGACTCCGCGCTCCACGCGAAGCGCGTCCCCCGCGACTGCATCGCCAACATCACGCGCCTCGGCATGGGCGACTACACGTGCCCTCCGCGCGGCGTTCTGCTCTCCTACTACAACATGAAGTGCGCAGTTTCGGCCAAGCTCGTGCAGGGCTCGGACCACGGCTACATCCCGCCGCAGCCGAACCAGCAGTTCACGATCTCCAAGGACGCCGAGCCGGAGCTCCTGCCGCCCGTCGTCGCCGACGCGGATGGCTTCGACTGGACGAACCGCGTTGTGACGGTCACTGGCGCGCAGGCCGGCAAGACTGTCTCGCTCTTGCTCACGGGACACGACGGAACGCCGGTCGCGTACGCGGCCACTGCGGATTCGAACGGCTCCGCTGCGTTCAACGTCCAGACCGCTCCCGGCGCATCGTATTCGTACACCGTCACGCAGGAGGGCGCAGCGCCTGCCTCCGGCGCGTTCTCGACAGGCTCGTGGAAGGGCTCGGGGACGTGGTTCGCCGGCGCGGTCGAGAACGGTGCGCCCGTGGCCTCCGGCGGCAGCTGGACAGGGGCGACAGTCGTTTCGGCGGGCGGCAATGCGCTGGAAGGCGACGCTTCGTTCGCCCTCGACGCGGACGCTGTCGCGATTGGCTCGAACAGGCTCGTTCGCGTCGACTTCGACCTAGTGAGCGGGCAGCTCTGCCTTGAGGCGGGACTTGGACAGGAGGAGGGCGCGTTGCTCGGGTGTGTTGCCGCCGTTTCGTGCACGGCCGGCGGAAACTCCTGGTTCGCCTACGACGGCTCCGAGTGGCACAGGCTCTACGGAGACTACGCGCTTGCCGAGAACACGGCGTACATCGTCCGCGCGGAACTCGACCTCGCGCAGGGCGCGAAGGGCGCGGTCAGGTACTATGTGAGCGACAACGCCGGAGTCTCCTTCGCGCCGCTGTTCGCCGACGCAGGCGGCGCAAGCGCGTGGATTGCGTGCAACGCGGCGGACTCGCGCGCCTTGAAGTCCGTTGCGGCGGAAGGCACGAAGACTCTAGCATCGGTAGGCGGCGCGCTGATGGGCGCGGACATAGCCGAGGCGGACGGCGTCGGGTACGAGTCGCTAGCAGACGCTGTTGCAGCGGCGACGAACAGCCTCGTGCTGCTCACTAACGCAACGTGGCCTTCCGACACGCCTGTCGGCACGATAGCGGTCAACCTCGGCGGGCATTCGCTTGAGGGCGTGCAGCTGGACAACGCCGGCAAGGTGGTTGTGAGCGAGGGCTACTCGTCGATTCCCGGAGAGGGCAAGATAAACATCACGCTCGCCCAGGCCGCGGCGCTCGGCGTCGCGACGAGCGGCAAGTCTCCTGCGCAGATTGCGTCCGCGCTGGCGGAGAACGGCGCGAACGGAATCCCGCTGTGGAAGAGCTACGCGCTCGGTCTTGATCCAGCGGACGTCACGGCGAAGCCGAAAGCGACGATCGCGATGAACGGCGGGAACGTTGACCTGCGCCTCGTTGGCATAACGGTGAACGCGGCTTCCGGAGCCACGGTGACGTACAAGGTCTACAAGTTCGCGGACCTCGCCAACGCGGCGGCGGCGGAAGCCATCGGCGGCGACCGCAATGTCGACGCGACGGCGTCGGTTCCGAAGGGTGCCGCCGAGTCCAAGATGTTCTACAGGCTCAAGGTCGACGTGAAGGGATACTGACAGTGGCGCTTCTGGCGCGTACTTGTCGACGTGCCGCGATTTCGTCCGCAACGCAATCTCATTTCGTGCCTCGCACCAGTAAAAAGTTGATATGTCAATTACCCTGATGCGGAGAAATTGTGCTACAATAAATGGCATCAACGAACAGGAGGCTGATTATGGGGTCTTTCCGTAATTGCATGAAACCGAGGGGGGCGATTTTCGCCACGGTATGCTCGCTGGCGATTGCGTCGTTGGCGGCTGACGCCGAAACATGGTACTGGGTGGGGGACAATGCGGCCTCCGACGGCAGGTATTATTGGAACGAGGATGGCACCGGCAAAAGCTACAACAACTGGACCAACGCGCTCGGCGAAGTCGGCGAACCGGCGCGCGGCGACAATGCCGTCCTCAACGACAACTCGCGCAGCACTCCGTACTTGGTGTGCAATTCAAACGGCGACGACAAGAGCGCGTCGTCCAAACGCAAGGCCCTGAACAGCATTCTCATTGCAGGCAATTTCAAGAAGGGCGGGAACCAGGGCAACTTTGCGCTGATCGCCGGCGGTGACGGGCTGAGGGTCGAGCCGTCCGGCTATGCCGCGGCGAACTGGACGGGAATCCTGCTTGAGGGAGAAGGCGAAGTCCCCATAGACATCGTGGAGGCGAATTCAACCTTTTACACCCAGATGCGCATGGTTCAGCGCAATGATCCGGACCAGAAGATCGGCGCCGTACTCGTCAAGAAGGGGCTCGGAACGCTTGTGTGCTTCAACCAGGCCGGCAACCGCGTCTATGACATTTCGCTCACCAAGATACAGCAGGGGCGAATCAACGTGACGACGGGAAGCAATCTGACGGGCGTCGAGTTCCGCTTTGACGGCAACGACAGTTCGGCGCGTCTCCAGTGGGGCTCTAACTACAAGAACAACGGGGTTCCTCTTGGGATTCTGCCGCTCAAGCTGGTTTCCGGCGCCATTACCGAAAGCGACGACGTAGCGAACGCAGACCATGGCCTTGAGAGCGACTACGACCTTCAGGTGCAGTTCACTGGGACGCCATCCGTAAACCCGATGAAGTTCTCCGGCAAGTTCTACGGCGGCGCGGGGCTTCTGTGGAACCCGAGTTCGTCCGACTACTCCTTCATCTACTCGAACGCCGTCTCCTCGACGACTGGGCACGTAGAGGTGGCAAAAGGAACTCTCAAGCTGGTGACTGGTGCGTCGTTCACGGCGCTTTCGGGACTCAAGGTCGGTGCTGACGGCGTATTCGAGGTGGAGGCAGGCTCCGGAGCGAACTTCCGCGCCGAGACGCTTGACGTCTACACCGGCTCCAAGCTGAAGCTCGCCTCAGGCGTTACCATCACGGTTGGCGCCGCTGCGCTCAACGCGCTCCCCGTCATGGCGGGAACGTACACCGGATCCGGTGCGGAGGGCAAGAGCGTCGCTTGGATCGAAGGTGAGGGCAAGCTGGTCGTTGAGACAGGGTCTGCCGCTTCCTTCTCCTGGATTGGCGGCGGCACGGACACAGGGATCGCCACGGAAGGCAACTGGAGCCCCGAGACGCCCGACTTGGATTCCGGCGACGCATTCGCCGTGTTTGCCGACAGCGGCGCGGCGGCGACTCTTGGGCGCGACGCGGCTTTTGCGGGACTTTCGCTGAAGAACGGCTTCGCGTTTTCCGGAACTGGGACCCTGAGTGTCGGCGACCTCGGCATTTCCGCCCTTGACGCCGCGTCCGCGACGACCTACTCCTTCGGGTCTCCGCTAGAGGCGACGGCAAACCAGACCTGGTCAATCGGAGCGAACAACACCTTCGACGTCACGGGCGGGCTCAAGGGCTCGGGCGACGTGAAGGTCGAGGGCGCGGGGACATTGAACATAGGCTCGGGGGCGGGCTACACAGGCTCCATCGACATTGCGACGGGCACGACTATCAGCGGACTCAACGCGCTTGGCGAGGCCGGTGCCGTGGCGCGCGTCAGGAACGACGGCAACGGCGCCTATTTCTCGAACGCCACGAACGACGCGGCTGTCGTCGTCTATTCTGAAGGTGGCCTGTCGGACTCCAACCCCATCTACTTCGTCGGGGACAACGTATTCAACGGCGCCTTCACGAACACGACCTGCACGTTCAACATGATGAACGGCGCAACCGCCGAGTTCACGTCCGCGTATAGGGGCGCAAACGTCGTGATGTCGGGTACGGGCAGCGTAATATTCCGCAGGAAGATTTCGCAGAGCAGCAACGGCATGCTCTACATGTACGCAGGCTGCGGAGTCACGGTCGATTTCTATGGAGAGAGCAACGACATCTCGGGACTTTTTTGGTCTCAGCTGCTCTCCGGTCGAATCAACTGCCACGTGCCGTATGCGCTCAAGGCCAAGGGATGGGTTGACAGCAGCAACACCGTGCGTTTCCAGATGCAAAACGGGATGACAATCGACCTGATGGGCAACGACCAGAGCGTCGACGGCTTCTACGCCAAGAGTGGCGGCACGATAACAAGCGACGAACCTGCGTTCTTCCACTGGGTGGCGAAAAGCCCGTATAACGCGACCAATGATCCAGAGGGCAACAACATGAACCGCACCAACAACGTGGTGTTCGCAGGCGCGGCGGGGCTTTCGTACGATGGACCGCAGACGAACCGGCTCGGCGGCGTGAGCACCACTACGGGAACGCTGAAGGTCACAGCCGGCAAGCTCATCGTCCTTCCGCACGCGAGCTGGGCGAACTGCACGAACGTGGTCGTGAGCGGAGGCTGCCTCGGTGTCGAAAACGCGGCGGCGTTTGCAGAGAACGTTGCCGTCGACATCTCCGGCGAGGGCAAGATCGACCTGGACTACGACGGTAAGCTTAAGTGCGGCGACCTCTACATCGACGGCCATCGCATGATAGGCGGGGAATACGGGTCTGCGGACAGTCCTGCCGCGAACAAGCTTCCGAACTTTGCCGGAAGCGGTGTACTCTCCGTCAAGAAGCGGTCCTTCTTCCTCATCGTCAGGTAACGCACTGCTTGACCCAAAACGGTCATCCCTTCCGTATGTGGTTAACCATGCGGAATCATGGCTGTATTTGAAGGAATGGAGAAGGGAAATGTGGTGCTTGCGATGTTTCCTTGTGTGCTGCCCCGCCGTTTTTGCTATAATATCTTCCATGGTATCCATGATGAAAACTGGAAGGGGTTTTGCCTTTGCGATTGCCGCGGCTGCGTTCGCGGCGTTTCTGCCGCGCTGCGATGCCATGGAGCGCCTCTCCCTCGACGGGCTCTGGGAGTTCTCCTTCATCGAGAGGGCTCGGCTCGAGTCCGCCTCGGAAGCTGGGTTCTCCCCGTCCGGGCTGATGCCGGTTCCGGGTTGCTTCGATCTGATGCCGGAGTTCTACGCGCGGCGCGGTCTCGCCCGCTACCGCCGCTCCTTTACGCTCCCGCGCGACGTCGCGTCCGCGTACCTCGACATCGAGGGGATGGGCCTGTCCGGGCGGTTCTGGATAGACGGACGAGAGGTCGGGACGTCGCGTCTCCCGTTTTCGCGAATCGAGCTTCCCCTTGGCCGTCTCGCGGCGGGGCGGCATGTCATATCCTGCGCTCTGGACAACAACCTGGAGCGGACGAGCTCGCTTGTCTATCAGCCCTACTATGATTTCTTCCTGTCTGGCGGCTTCTACCACGGTGTCTCGCTGAAGCTGCAGTCGCTCCCCGTCGAGCTTGACCGCGTTGTCGTGCGCACACGCGACTTCGCGCGCGGCGTCGTCGAGCTGGCGCTCGAGGCGAAGGGGGCGCTTCCACGGGAGCTGGACGCCGCGGTGTCGTTCGACGGCGGCGGGGCGAAGACGCTCAGGTTTGCGGACGGAAGGGCGCGTGTCGAGGTCCCAGGCTTCAGGCTGTGGAGCCCCGAGTCCCCGAATCTCCACGAGGTGTCGGTCACGTCGGCGGAGTTCGGCGCTGTGTCTGCGCGCTTCGGGGTGCGTGAGTTCAGGACTGAGGGAAGACGCTTCCTCCTCAACGGGAAGCCCGTCTATCTCAAGGGGGTCAACAGGCACGAGTCGCATCCGCAGGACGGTTACGCCACTTCGCGTCTCACGATGTACAGGGACATTTCGCTCATGAAGTCCATTGGCTGCAACTTCGTCCGCGGCTCGCACTACACGCAGTGCGACGAGTTCCTTTCGCTGTGCGACGAGATGGGGCTTCTCGTCTGGGAGGAGTCGCTCGGGTGGGGGAACTACGCCGAGCTCGGGGACGAGGAGTTCATGGCGGCGCAGGTCGAGCAGACGTCCCTCATGGCGCGCGCGTCTATAAACCATCCGTCGGTGGTCATAAGCGCTTTTCTCAACGAGTTCGGGTCCGGCGGCAAAACGGGCGAGGTGTCGGGGCGCCGAATCGTCGAGAGGCTTGTCGCGGCGATCCGCGAGGCGGACACCGGACACCTCGTGACATACGCGAGTTCCCATCCCAACGACGACGTATGCTTCGACCTCGTGGACTTCATCGCGTTCAACAGCTACCCGTCGTGGCACGGGACGGTCGGACGCGGCTCTACTCCGGAGTCGCTCAAGGCGGAGATCCGGCGGTCGTTCTCGTCCTCTGTTGCGTATCTGCGGGGGAAGTTCGGCGCCGACAGGCCGATTATCGTCTCGGAGACAGGTGTCTATGCGATCGCGGGCGAGCACGATCCGATGGGCGCGCAGTGGACGGAGGAGTTCCAGGCCGAGTACGTCGGCGACTGGATCGACGCCGTCTTCGAGTCGCCGGAGATGTCCGGCTTCACCGTCTGGCAGTTCTGCGACTCGCGGACGTTCTTCCGCGGCGGAAGCGACATACGCACCAAGCCTCTCGGGTTCAACATGGCCGGGCTCTTCGACCGCAACAGGGTGCCGAAGAAATCCGCCGGGGCCGTCGCCGCGCGCTATCGCGCGGAGCCGGGCGAGGCGATGGGCAGATATCTTGATCTTAAGGAGGAGAAATGAGGCTTTTGCTTGGAATAGACTACGGAACCGGCGGGTGCAAGACCACGGTTCTCGACGAGACGGGCGCTTTCGTTGGCGAAGCGTCAACAGAGTTCCCGACGCATCACGAGCATCCGGGATGGAGCGAGCAGGATCCGCAGGACTGGTGGAACGCCCTCAAGGCGTCGCTTGCGAAACTCGCCGGAAAGGGCGTAGACCTCAAGTCCGTCGCCGCCTGCGCTCTCGACGGCTCGACGCACAACGCCGTCCTGCTTGACGGCGCGTACCGCCCCGTCCGGCGCACGATAATGTGGACCGACCAGCGCTCGACGGCCGAATGCGACGCCCTCCGCGCAGGCTGGGGGGAGAGGATATTCTCGACGTGCTACCAGATGCCGGCCCCGACGTGGACGCTTCCGCAGATGATGTGGCTCAAGGCGAACGAGCCTGACGCGCTCGCCAGGACGGAGCATGTCCTTTTCGTCAAGGACTATGTCCGCTATCTCCTGACCGGCGACGCGGCGACGGACTACATCGAGGCTCAGGGCACGCTGTTCTTCGACATGAAGGGGATGAAGTGGGACGAGGAGCTCGTCCGGCTCTCAGGGCTCCGGATGTCTGCGCTCCCCCGCCTGATCAAGCCGGCGGACGTCGTCGGCGCCGTGACCGCCGCGGCCGCCGCCGAGACCGGGCTCCCCGAGGGCATGCCTGTCGTGTGCGGGTCATCCGACAGCGCCGTGGAGGACTACGGCGCCGGGGCTGTGGAGCCTGGCGACCTCATCATCAAGCTAGCGACCGCCGGAAACGTCAACTCGATGACCGCCGAGGCGCATCCGCATCCCAAGACCCTCACCTATTCGCACATCGTGCCCGGCATGTGGTACTCCGTGTCCGCGACCAACGCGGCCGCGCTCTGCCAGCGCTGGTGGCGCGACGCGTTCTACGGCGGTGACGCGGCGATAGCGTCCGGCGCGAATCCATGGCAGGTCATCAATGACGAGGCGGCGTCCTCGCCGGTTGGCTCGAACGGGGTGTTTTTCCATCCGTACCTCCAGGGCGAGCGCTGTCCGTACTGGGACTCCAACCTCCGCGCGTCGTTCACGGGAGTGTCCATCTCGTCCACGCGCGGCGACTTCGCCCGCGCGCTCATGGAGGGCGTCGCATTCTCGCTCAGGGACTGCTACCGGACGCTTGAGGAGATGCGCCTTCCCGTGAAGCGCATATTCCTGATCGGCGGCGGCGCGCGCTCGAAGCTGTGGAGCGAGATCGTCGCCAACGTATTCAACTGCTCCGTCGCTGTTCCGACTCCGGGCGACGCCAGCTTCGGCGCGTGCCTGCTCGCCGGAACGGGCATAGGAATCTTCGCCGACGTGAAGGACGCGGTCGCGAAGTGCCTGCATGTCGACAGGACGATCGTCCCCGATCCAGCCACTGCTGCGCGCTACGACCATCTGTTCACCTGCTACAGGCGCATCCACGACGCTCTCGCGCCCGAGTATCGTCCGCTACGCGAGAAGTGAGCGCCGGCAATGAGTGGAATGATCCGCAGACGGGAGTTCATCGCCGGCGGTGCCGCGCTGTTTTCCGCCGCGGCGCTGCGCGCGGCGGCGCCCGAGGGCAAGACGGTGCTCATCGGCGCGAGCGCGAAGGCGTGCGGCAGGGCGCTCGCGGACCCGGCCGGGACGCTGATACTCTACCGCGGCATACATCCGGCGCCGGAGTTCCCCCTGTCTCTCGATCCTGAAACCGCGGGAACGCCCAGGTCGTCCGTCGGAAAGGAGTTTACCGAGATCCTCGAGAAGGAGGGGGTCCTCGAAAACGGCAGGCTCTACCACCAGCCGATGTCGTACTTCCTTTCGGACTTCCTGACGAAGCGCGGAGTCCGCGTGCTGTACTCGGCGGAATACGTCCGCCACGTGAAATCAGGCGACGGCGTGTCGGTGACGGCCTGCGGGAACGCAGGACCGGTCTCGTTCGCCGCCGCGCGCGCGATCGACGTGCGCCCGGGGAAGGTTCTCGCGATAAGCGGAGTCCTCGCGAAAAAGGGTCCATCGCTGGAGACGCGGCTTTTCCGCGTGCCGCTTCCGCCGGACGCGGACTGGACGCGCGCCCGGCTGGCGCTTGCGGACGCCTGGATGGGGCGGAAGGCCGAATTCCCGGGTTTTGACCTGGTGGAGGAGGCGGGAGCTCTCGCGCGCGACACGGGATATCCTGATTTCTTCAGCGCGTTCGAGGAGGGGCTGGCATGGACTGGGATGTGATAGTCGTCGGACTCGGGACCGCCGGCACGTCCGCCGCGCTCGCCGCCGCGAAGCTCGGACTGCGCACGCTTGGAGTCGAGCGGACGAACATGATGGGCGGACAGTATACGGCCGGCGGCATCTGCTTCGGCCAGCGGCCTCCAGTCGTTGCGATGCACGAATTCGAGCGCGAGGCGGAGAAACTCGGCCTGGCCCGCGCATACGAGACGGTGCCGCTCGCCGTCGGGAAGTCCGGCGGAAGGTTCGTCTCTGTGACGCTCGTCTCGGGCGGGCGCGTGCGCGAGGAGTCCGCGAAGGTCTTTGTCGACGCGACGGGCAGCGCGACTCTCGCGAGGCTCGCGGGAATGCCGACGAGGAAGGGCCGTCCGCGCGACGGCGCGACGGCACGTTGCGCAAGGTCGGAGCTGTGGAAGAAGGGGACGGGAGAGATCATCCCCTACTACAAGAACTACGCGGTCGACCTCTGCGGGGACTCGGAGTCCTACTCGAAGGCGATGGAGTTCCTTGCCGGGACGCGCGTGGAGGAGTTCAGGCGGCTGAAGAAGATCGGCCGCATGCTCCGTCCGGCGGTGCTTGCCGGAGGACGGGAGGAGCTCCGGTATGTCACCGAGAGGATCGTCACTTTCAGGGACCTGCTGAACGAGACGCCTTGGCCTGACGTCATTTTCCACGGCTTCGGGCCGGAGGACTACGTCTCGCCGGACGGGCGGCTTGCGTATGAGTCCGACGACATTCAGAACTGGAAGGTGATATGCTATCTTCCCGCGTTCGGGTATCCGTATGCGATTCCGTACGGCACCATCGTCGCCAAGGGCGTCGACAACCTCCTCGTCCCCTCGAAGCATCTCGGCGTGTCGCACGACTGCGGCGGCACCGTGCGCATGCAGGCCGAGATGCGCAGCAGCGGTGCCGCTGCGGCCTGCGCGGCGAAGGTCATGCTGTCGAAGGGCTGCGCGGCGCGGGATGTCCCGTATGCGGACCTTAAGCCGCTTCTTGACCGGGAGCGGACGCTCTCGCATCCCAGGCAGACCGCCGTCGACACCGTCAACGGCTATTCCTTCGGCCGCCGCTTCACGGCGGACGAGATTGTCGCCGCGCTGTCCGTGCCGACCGTGCGCAGCGGCGAATGGTGGAACTCGAAGGCGCAGGACGGCCCTGGCGAGCGGGCCTCGTACGCCTACTGGAACTGCTGGAAGACGGCGCTTTCCGGGACGGCGGAGGATCGGAAGTCGCTTGCGGACCGACTCGCGGCGGAGATGGCGAAGGGCGGTGCAGGCGAGGGGAACTTCGCGGTTGCCCTCGGGTTGATGGATGACCGCCGTTGCCTGCCCGCGCTGAGGGCGATCGTGCGGCACCCTGGCGGCGCTGCGGACCCGACGGGGCCGCGCATCTACCCGAATCGGATGAAGGCGCTCGCGTTTCTTGGACGCATGAGGGACGCAACGGTCGTCCCGGAGCTCCGCGCGATACTTTCTGACGGCGCGCGCGCATTCACGTCCGGCGTTGTAACGACAGATGTGTTTGCCTCGGGGGAACTCTGCCGTGCGGCTGCGGCGGCGCTCGCGGAAGTCGCGCTGGAGCGCATCGAGGGGAAGCGCGCCGCGGCCCTGTGAGACTCCTGCCGTCTGTTGCTGCGGACGGTGCTTCGTCTCGTGGCCGACTTGACCGCAGAAGACGGGTTTTTGTATAATTTGCCTTGAATATGGCTCTAATCAAGGCTGTCGCCGTCTGTTCGACCATGCTTATCGCCGCGTGCGCCTGCGCTGGCGAGTTTGTCCATTCGATAGCGGTCTCGTTTTCCGGCTATGACGGAGACGAGGCGCTGACGAACTTCCCAGCCCTGGTGAAGCTGTCGAGCGCAATCGATGGGTTCGACTACTCCGGCTTCAGGCAGGAGAGCGGCGGCGACCTCCGGTTCTTCGGATCGGACGGTGCGCTCCTAGCTCACGAGGTCGACACGTGGGACACGAACGGCGTCTCGACCGTCTGGGTGAAGGTTCCGTCGCTCAATGCGACCACGACGATTACCGCGAAGTACGGAAGCACCAATCCGCCCGATGCGCTTGATGCGTCAGCGGTCTGGGCGAACGGCTATGCCGGCGTGTGGCACCTCGGCGAAAGCGCAAGCCCGCTTGCCGCCTCGACGCCGGGTGCGTCCGAGTTCAAGACGTTCGACAGCGGGAACGCGCAAAGGGACACGATCCACGGCATCAAATGGGCCCAGGACGGCGTTGTGGGCGAATCGGTCAAGTTCGGGCCGGACGCCGTCTACACGAACAGCTGCCTCAGGGCGCTCCACCGCGACGAATACGAAGGCATGGATGCGCTCACCGTCGAGGCGTGGGCCTGCCGCGACAGCGACGCCGTCTACAACGGTTACGTCCTCGACATGGCGGCGCATTCCGGGACCAACTACGCCTGGCGCATGTACGACGCCAAGAGCGGAGGCACGCTCAGGGTAAAGTGCGAGGTGTGCACGCTGTGCGAAACTGGAACGGTCAGGACGACGATGACCAGCGGGACCGTTTCCGCAAACACATGGGTGCACCAGGCGTTCACCTACGACAGCAGGAGCGCGAACGCGAAGAACGCCGTTCTGTACATCGACGGGGCGGCGAAGATTTCCGCCGCAGGCGGGTCCGCCCCTGTGAAGCCGACCGGCGAGAAGGGCCTCCTCTACCTCGGCAACCAGCAGGGGTACTTCAAGTACACGACGCCGTTCCCCGGGCGCATCGACGAAGTGCGCGTGTCGAACACCGCGCGCTCCGCCGCGTGGGTGAAGGCGACGCACGACACGGTGTCGAAGGCTGACTTCGCGACGTACGTGCTGGACGAGCGGACGACGAACGTCTTCGGGACGGCCAGCCTCGTCGATCCGTCGAGCATGCCGAAGGGCGCGACCGCGCTCGCCATCCAGGGCGACACGCTCTACTGCGGCTCGGGCGACGTGCTGCACGTATTCGACGTGTCGGATTCCCTTGCGCCGCGCCGCGTCGCCACGCTCGAGGGCTTCAGCCAGCTCCGCCAGATCGCGGTCGAGGGAAGCCTCCTCGCCGTCTCCTCTCGCGGCGGCGGCGCATGGCTCGTCGACGTCGCGGACCGCGCCGCGCCGCGGATCCTCTCGCACGTCGACACGGTCGAGCAGGCGACGGGCATGGAGATCGCCGGGAACTTCATGGCGATCGGACAGCGCTCCACGGGCGTCGAGCTCTTCGACATCACCGACCGTACGAGCCCCCAGCACATCTGCCTCGTGAAGACGCAGGAGTCGCAGTCGTGCCGCTACCAGAACGGCATCCTCTACTCCGGCGACTGGCACTCGGGGCAGGTCAACCTGATCGACGTGACGGACATCTCGAAGGCGAAGATCGTCGGCACGACTCTCATGCACGGATACGGCGACGGGTTCGACATCGACGGCGACTACATCTATGCCTCGACGGGACACCATCGCATCCGCGGCGAGGTGTCGGGCAACGACAGTCCGGAGAACTACGGGATGGGCCACGGAATCGAAATCTGGAACAGGTTCGACCCGTCGAACGTCGTCTTCGTCTCGCGCGTGGAGTTCCCGCAGTTCTACCGCCAGGGCAACGACTGGTGGCAGTGCTGCGAGTCGGGAGGGTGGGTCTTCTGCTCCGACACGCACAACGGCGTCTTCGCGGTCGACGCCCGCAATCCGGCGAACGCCTACGTCTCCGACCGCTTCGTCGACTTCAACCCGAAAGACCCGTCCGCGCCTTCGCGCTGCATCAACTCCATCGCCGTCGGCAACGGCGCGGTGTACGCGACTTCAAGTGGCGGACTCTGGGTGATTCCCTGCGAGTACGCGCGCTACCGCGCCGAAGACCGCGGCACGGAGCTGACGCAGGAGAACCTCGCCTGGCGCGACCCCTACACGACGCCTTCGAATTCGCATTTCACGGCGTGGATCCCGCCCGCGCGCGGTCCGGTCCACAGCGCGGCGGCGTACGGCGGATGCTACTACGCCGGATGCTCCTACGCGGGCGCGTACGTGATCGACGCGAAGACGCTTAAGACCCTTCGGAAGATCCCGTGCAAATACGCGCGCGACGTGTACGTGCGCGACGGCAAGCTCTACATCGCGCAGGGCGACGAGGGCCTTGGAATATACTCGCTCGACGACCCCGCGAACCCGGTGGAGGTGCGTCGGATCACGAAGCTCACGAGCACGCTCTCGCACTTCGAGTGGGTGTACGTCCCGAACTCGCGCTGGGCCGTCTGCCATGCGCGGCGCAACTCGGGGAGCTGGTACTTCATCGACCTTTCCAAGGAGCCCGCCGAGACTGTTTCGCACGTCATGTCCACCAACCTCACGAAGACCATAGCCGGCGTCAGCGGCATGGACTGGGTGCGGCCGTTTTCGGACGAGCTGATCGGCGGCAAGTGGCTCGGGTACGCGCGTACGCACGGCTTCTTCATGTGGTTCGACATGTCCGGCGACAGGCCCGTCTGCTACGACACCACGGACACGACCAGTACGATCGCCAACGCCGCGTCGCGTCCCAACTACATCAAGACGAGCTCCTGCTGCACGCCGATCTCGGACGACAAGGTGCTTGTCGCGAATTCCGGCAGCTTCTTCATCCTCGATCCCGAGGTCGACCACGATCCGAAGGTCGAGGCCTGGCCGACGTTCATCTACTCGAACTGCAGCAAGCCCGTGCCCAACGGCATGTCGAGCTGGGACGGGAAGACGCACGTGGGCCTTGCCGCGCAGCAGTCGAGGACGATCCAGATGGCCGACTTCTCGGTGATGGACCGGCCCGTCCTCGAATGGCACGAGTCGACGATCGGCTGTCCCGAAAACGGCGTGTTCGACGCCGAAGGAACCTTCCTCGTTCCGTGTGGATACCAGGGACTGCTCGTCCAGAAGCGCCCCGAGGTCCCCGCGCCCGCGCCGGCCTCCTTCGCCCACAGCTTCGACGTGACATTCACCGGCTACGCGGGCGGCGAGACGCTGACCGGCTTCCCGGTGCTCGTGCGCCTCTCCGCGGCGATCGAGGGCTTCAGCTACTCAGGCTTCGAGCTTCCGAACGGCGGCGACCTCAGGTTCTTCGACGCGAATGGAAATCTCCTCCCGCACGAGATCGATACGTGGAACGAAAACGGCGAATCGACCGTGTGGGTGAAGGTCCCGAGGCTCGACGCCACGACGGCGATCAAGGCGGCTTACGGATGCGCCGCGCCGCCGGCGAATGATCCGTCCGCCGTGTGGTCGAACGGCTACGCGGGCGTCTGGCACCTGAACGAGACGGCTTCGCCGTTTGCAGACGCCACCCGGACCGCCGAGAGCTTCGTCTGTTCCGATTCGTCACTTGTCGGAATCGGACAGGGTGGCGTCGTAGGCAAGGCGGTCAAGTTCGACGTCGTGACTACGGGCTCCAGCGCGCACAAGGGGTGCCTCTCGCTCGACGACTCCGCGAACAAGTTCGCCGGGAAGCGGCAGATGTCGATCGAGATGTGGGTGCGGCACAGCGGAACGAACAGCAACCGCCGGCTCCTCTACCGCAAGAACGGCTCCACGGCGCTGGACTTCCTGTACCAGTACCCTGACTACGCCGGAAATTCCAAGCTCACCTTCAGCATCGGGACGACCAATATGCAGGGAAGCGCCGCGCAGTCAAGCGTCGTGCCCCTCTGCCGCTACGATGCGCTGAATGGGGGCTGGAGGCATTTTGCGCTCGTCTACGACAGCGTCGACGCGAAGAAGCTGCTGGCCTACGCAAACGGAATGAACAACGGCTCAAGCGACGATGCCAAGCCGCTGAACGAGGGCTGGAGCACGGTGCCGAACGGCGGCAGCGTGGTGCTTGGCAACATGACCGGCACGTCCGCCTCCGCGTTTCCTGGCAGCGTGGACGAAGTGCGCATCTCCGCCGTCGCGCGCTCGGCGGACTGGATGAAGGCGACGCACGACACAGTCATGAAGCCGGACTTCGCGGCTTACTCGGCGGTTGACGTGGTGAACGATGGCTATGCCGCGTGGACCGGCGCAAACGGCATCCCTGGCGAGCCGGGGCAGATGCACAACGGAATCGCGAAGGGGATTCGCTACGCCTTCGACATAGCGCCTGCGCTTGGCCCCGACGAGATCGGCGAGCCGGTTCTCAGGGTCGTCCGCGACGCCGCGGGCAATCCGTCCGTCCAGTCGCGCAGTCTCGCGACCGGACGCGACGACGTAACCTTCGGAATCCTCGCGACGCCAGACTTCACGGACTGGGGCAATGCGACGCTCGTCCCGATGAAGAAGTTCGAGTCGGACGGCCTCTGGCGCCCGACGGCGAGCGAATCTTCTGGTTACGTCTTCCCGTCCCAGATGTTCTTCAGGTACACAATCGACGTCCGGCAGCAACCTCCTGTCGGGGCAGTTACCGCTCGTCGGTGACTACGCCGCCTCTGGCGGAGAAGGCGTCGAGATACGGCTGTATTGTGGCGAGGTGCGTTTTGTAGTCGCTGGCGGATCCAGCCGGAAGGACGATTTCGGCGAGATGGTCGAGGACTCCGCCTGTGATGTCGTCGTCCTGGACCGGAATGAGGGCGATTGCCGGATCTTTGTCGAGGTCCAGGAACCGCTGCGCGGTTGCGATGCCGGCGACGCACGGAGTGTAGAATCCCACTGCTCTGGCTCCTCGCGGCCTATGCGGGGGCGTGAAGGTGATCTCGACGCCGGCGAGGTAGCGGAATCCGCCGACAATGAAGTCGTGCGACCTGAGGAAGTGCTCGGGATGGCCCGTGGTCACGAAGAGCCGCCCCTGGCCGTGGCGCCCGCAGAGCAGGCTCGGGTAGCCGACCATGGATGGCGAGGGGTTGCCGGAGCGGTAGTCCTGGAGCCAGGTGCCTATTACCTCGATCTCCGTATCCACCACGACGTTGGTTGGTACGAGCAGCGGTCCGCCGTGGTAGCGCTGGGGATGGCGCCCCGCACGGATGCCGGTCAGCTCCTCGCCGCGCTCCGTGACGGAGGTCCAGAGCCAGTCGGCGCCGCCGGACGGATTCTGCGGGTGCCGCGAGTAGGGCAGCAGCTTTAGGAACCGGCTGTCGTTCTGGAGCAGGAAGGAGCATCCGGCGCATGTGCCGAAGTAGCGTCCGCCGGCGGCGATCCACGATTTCAGGGCGGTGCGTCCTGCCGCCTGCATGGCGTCGCTTTCGTTTAGGCTGTTGCCGCCGGGCATAACGAAGACGTCGATGCGGTTGAGCGCGCCGTTGCGGAGGCTTGCGCCGTCCAGAAGGACTGGCGAGAGCTGCGGCGAGGAGTGGAGAAGCCGCAGCCACGCGGCCCAGCCGTTCGACCGCGCCCCGTTGTCGACATAGACGCCAACGCGGAGCGGTGACGCGGGGTTCTGCCCGTGCGCGGAACTCCCGAAAAGGGTGCAGAAGGCGAGCAGACTGCAGAGGAATATGATGCGTGTTTCCATTTATCGAATTCTGATCGAGGTAGGTTTGATGTTTCTTGATGCCGACGAGTAGGTCGCAAATCCGGAGCCTGGCCGGATGGTGTCGTGCGTTGCCTGCACCCAGTCCGGCGAGCGCATGACATCTGAAATCCGCACCTCGTCGATTGCGCCCCGGAAGGCGTCGCCGTCCACTCCGTCCACCGGGCGGGCGCCGTCGTAGCGGAAGTTGCCCAGGTTGAGTCCCGTGGTCTTTTCGCCGATCGTGCCTTTCCAGCGGGCGGCAACTACGGATTGAGCGGCAAGCGCCAGCGCCGAGCCGTTGAGATAGCCGGCGCATTCTCCGAATGTCCCGTCCCACTGTACTGCCGTGTAGTTCCAGGCAGCTCGCTCCGGAATGGCGGCCGACTCTTCAGGAAGGATCTCTCGTCCGCCAAGCGCCTCTATCTGGAGCGCGGACCGTCCTTCCGGGTTTTCGTACAGCTGCCAGTCGTAGTTGACTTGCCCTCCCCGGCGGAGGATGTAGCGTCTTATGCCTGAATCAGAGGGGTTGTGGTGGTCCTGGCGGGTCCATGCCTCGATCGTGAAAGCGGAGAACCTGTTGAGGAAGTGGTCAGGGTCGGAGATGCTGAAGCATCCCTTGCCGTCGCTGCGAAGGCCAGTTGCGGCGGCAAGCCCCGCTATGCCGTCGGCGCCGCAGGCAACGCCGTCTGAATAGTTGGTGTTGACACCGAACGGGTGCCCGTTTGTCGTTGAGTCGGGCTGGACTGTCCCTCCCGGGGCGGCGTTCAGGTGCCAGACGGCGAGGAAGTGGTCGTCCCAGACGCGGGCTGCGGCGACTGCCGGCGCGGATTCCCAGCCGTAGTAGGCCGTGAGAATGGTTCCGCGCGTCAGCTCGGGCACCTTGACCCAGACAAGCGACTCGCCGTTGGTGTTCCACATTTCGACCTCGCAGGGCAGCGATTTCCCGTTTTCGACGCAGAAACGAAGGTCTCCGCCGTCAGACTTGCGGCAGTCGGCGTAGCGGAAGCCGCGCGGAGAGTCCTCCGAGAGGCGGACGAGGACCGGGAAGTCGGCAAGCGTCGTCCTGTCGGGTGCACCGCTGAATGTCATGTAGAAGCGATGGCTGTATTTCTTCCATTCCTGGGGCATCTCGTAGACGGCGAAGATGGGGTTGCTGACCGTGTCGTATGTCGCCTTCACCCAGTCCGCCGACCGTGCGATGTCCGATATGCGGACCTCGTCTATGGCGCCAGGGAAAGAATAGCCGTCTGCGGGCTGCCCTCCGCCAAGGGCGAATGTTGGAGAGGAAGCGGCCTTCATCGCCCCGTCGAGCGAAGGAGATGTCCAGGATCCGGTCTGCGAAGCCCCGTTGAGGTAGGCGGCGCGGTTGACGGTGCGGGTCTCCGGGTCGCCGTCGTACACCCTTGCCGTGTGGTTCCAGCGCGACGGAGTGGGGGTCGCCTCTGATGCGGCGCCATTCAGCCAGTTCCCTGCCGTCTGGCCGTCGCGGAGGAAGTTCAGGGAGAGCCGTCCGTCGCTGGTGTTGCGGTAGGAGTGCCAGATGTCGCCCATCTTCATGATGTAGGGATTGTTGGCGGCGGTTCCGACCTTGTCGTTGTTGTCCTCCTTTGTCCAGAACTCTATGGTGAAGGCTGAGAGCCCTGAGTAGCGGCCGGCGTTGCCTCCGCCGTGGTTCGGACCGATGAAATAGGCGCCGAATCCATCCTCGCGGCGGTGGAATGCGGCGGCGTAGCCGACGGCTCCGGAGACGCCGGAATCCACGCCGTCGGTGTAGGCGGACTCGATGTGGAACGACTCGCCGTTCGAGGTCGAGTCGGGCTGCGTCGCGGCGTCCGGACCCGCGCCGAGATGCCAGACTCCGAGGTAGTGCCCGTCCCAGACGTCGGATGGCGTCATGGGATCGGGACTGGCGCAGCCGTAGCGCGCGGT
>JAFRJH010000034.1 GCA_017432385.1 Kiritimatiellia bacterium | reverse complement strand
GTGGCCCGAAATGGATTTCAGAGAGACGCTAGACGCGTTTGCGTCGGAAATGGGGCTTGCAGCGGCGCCTACGGACGACGACGGCAGCATCACGTTCCTTTTCGACGAGACGCATGAAGTGACGTTTTCGCCGGTTGATGGGGGCGATATCCTCTTCCAGTGCGAGATAGGTGAGGCCGACCTCCTGGGCGAAAAAGGCTGCCGGGCGCTCCTCGAGGCGTCTTTCGCCGAAACGGGCGGCGCGGCATTCGCCATTCACCGTGCACTCGGCAAGGTCGTCCTCTGGATCCGCCACGGGGAGTCCGCGTCGCCCGCCTCGTTCAGGAAGTCCATCGACGACTTCCTCGCCCAGGTCGTCGCATGGAAGAAGCGTCTCGCGGACGGCAATTTTAGCGCGGCGCCGGACGCGCGCGCCGCAGAAGAAGGCGCGGCGGACGGGCCTTCCGTGGATTTCCCAGAGGGATTCATGCAGGTGTGATGTAACCCCCGGAAGAACTGGCGTGTATACAAGGTGAAACAGACATTCTTTTGACCACAAGGAGAAAAACATGTCTCTCACAATCCAGCCAGATCAGTTTGTCGCCCAGGAGCTTGAATCTCGCGGTGTCGATTCGTCGGTCGGCGTCTACGGCAGCCACCACGTGCAGATCGGCAAGGGCACGCCCGTGCGCATAGACCAGATCAAGTCCGCGTCGCTTCCCTACGCGGGCATCAAGACCGCGACCCAGGTGCGGCGCGGACTGGCGGGCGTCGAGCAGACCTCGCGAGATGTGCTCAAGACGCTCGCGGCGCCGGGCAGCCTGGACGCAGGCAAGCTCCTCGGCCTTCTCAAGGCGGGGCAGACGCATGTGGAGCGACTGGCGCGGCTCAATGCGCTCGATCAGAAGAAGCTTGCGGACACCGACGGCCTCTGGATGTTCACGAAGGCGGTGGAAAACCTCTCCAACGAGGACCTCGCCTCCATTTTCCAGAAGTTCACGTCGGCGGAGATGGACTTGCTTCAGACCGCGCTCATGCACGAGGGCCAGTCCAGTTCCGAGGCGAAAGACGCCCGCATGGCCGCCGCCCGTCTCTTCAACCTCCAGGCGCTCGTGCTCAAGGAGATAGGCAACCGCGCCGCGCTCTCGAACCTCTCCGACCTGCGCGCCGCCAACCCCGCCGACGAATCGCTCAAGGACGAGCATCTCGCGCTCCCCCAGAAGCTGTCCGCCGAGTACGGCACCTCCGGCGCGGAGAACATCCCGGCTCCCGTCCACGGCAAGGACATCACGGCCACCAACCTCGCCATCCTCGCCGAGGTCTCCTCGCAGAGCGCGAACCAGCGCGAGAACATGGCGGTCGCCGAAAAAGAAAAACTCGCCTCCCGCGGCCTTTCGGACGTCCAGCTCAAGGAGATGGGCGACGTGCTGCGCTCGGCAGAGCTGACAATCAACATCCCGCTCGAAATCCTCGCGGGCAACACGTCTGTCTTCGCCGATCCGAACAAGCCCCTCGCGAACATCTGGCACCTCCATGATCAGAATATCGACCCCAAGGGCCAGGGATACCTCGACAAGCGCGACAGCGTGGAGAAGATCCTCTTCCCCGAGTTCGCGAAGCACGGCGTCAACGCCGACGAGCGCCCTGTCTACGGCGCGCTCAACATCCAGCATGGATTCGAGGGCGGATCCCCCGTCTACGGCAACGCCGTGATCGTCCTCAAGCCCGAGGTCGCCCGGCGCGCCACCTATACGCTCCTCGACACCTTCCTATCGACGCCCCTGAAGATCGACGACAGCCGCCGCGCCGACTTCTACCGGCTCCTCGACGGCACGGCGGGCATCCCCGACGAGCTCAAGGCCGCCCTCCGCAATCCCGAGTCGCCGGCGAGAAAAGGGCTTGACCAGCTTTTCGACAAGCTCAAGAGATATTCGCCCCCCCGCGCCTGCAACTGCATGGCACGGGACTTCCCGGCGTCCATCAAGGACATTCTTAAGACGCACGACAACGAGATGGGCGACGGCGAGAAGTCCTTGCTCGGTCTCATGTATTCCTGCTTCGCCAATCCCGAGGACGCCCGCAAGGTAATGGCGACCTACGACAATATCGAGACGCTTCTTCCGCAGCTCGGCGACGTCAACGGCAACTCCCTCGCCCGCGCCGCCCTCGAAAAGCGCGCCGGCCGCACGCCGAAATTCGCCCTGGACGGCCCCGATTACATCGAAGCGCAGATTCAGGGTCCCATCATGCCCCTGCGCGACATCGCCGAAATCCGCGTCAACACGGACGGAATCGACCCGACCAAGCGCGACGAATATATCGCCCAGATGAAGGCCTTCCAGAGGCAGACCGGAATCAAGGTCGTGTTCCAGAACCTTTCGGAACGGGTCGGCGCCGATCCCGAGAGCAAAATCAGGGAAGCGCAGGACAAGTTCAACGTCCAGCATCTCGACATGGACAGGTTGAACGCGATGAAGGACAATGTCCTCGCCGATCCAATCAAGGCCGCCTGCGAATATCTTGCGAAAGTGGATGGCTTCGACATGCCCGAAGACTTTAAACAGATACTCACAAACTCCTCCGCCTTCTTGGAGTCCGTCGAGAAATTCAAGGCGCAGGTCGAGGAACGCATCGCCAATCCCACGTCCTTGAGCACGGATGAAATCGTGCAGTATGCCTTGCGGGACTACATTGCCGACCCCATGCGCACCAAGGCGCGTCTCCTCCGGGAACTCCAGCAGCTTCCATTCGACACCCCCGAACAGAAGAAGATCTTCACCGACTGGATCACATCCACGCCCGAGCTTTCTTCCGTCGATGTTCTCCGCGCCGTCCACCGGCAGGCCACCGCCCGAGCAAGGCTTCTCCGCGAAATCGCCACCGCCGAGCCGCCGCCCACCGCCGAGACGGTCCTTGCGCGCTTCGCCGCCCTGCAGGCCGGCGCCGCGGCGGCCGATCCCGCCACCGTCGCCAAAATGACCATCGCGCTTCTTCGCAATGCGCAGCCGCCCGTTACCCCCGCCGAGACGCAGAAAATGCTCGCGCTCCTCGATTCGCCACTCCTGCGCGGCTACGCCGCCCAGCTCGACGCCATCGCCGGGGCCAAGACTATTGACGGAGTCCGCAAGGCCGACCGGGAGGCCATTCGCTCCCTTTCCGGCGCATTCACCGCCACCGCCTCTGCCCTCGCCGCGTCCATCAACGTTCCGTGGGACGCCCCGCGCGAGTGCCTCGCGCCGCTCACCGCAGTCCAGTCGAATGTGCGCGCCGCGGTCCGGCAGGTCTCGCCCGCCTTGGCCGACGCCCTCGACGCCGCCCATCCCGTCCATCCGCCGTTCCCGCCGCCGGCCAATGCGGACGCTCTTCCGTCCAACAAGGCCGGGCGCAAGCAGTTCCTCATGGGGCTGATGGAGACCTATCGCGAAAAGGAACTCAACTCGGAAAGAGGCCGCTCCGTACATGGTCGAGGCCACATCATCCGCGCCTACTTCTACGCGAACGCGTTCTGCAACATCCTCGCCGAGCAGGGGATCAAAGTCGACCGCAACGCCGTCATTCTCGGCATCGCCGGGCACGATCTTGGGCGCAGAGGATATGGCAAAGACCGCTGGGAAAATGTCAGCGCCATCAAGACGGGCGAGGCCATCCGCAATCAATACGGCGCAGATGCCGCCGGCGAGGCCTACGAGAAGGAAATCGCCGATTCCATCGAGGGCGTGGAAATACACCCCGAAGGCCAACGCAGGCGCACAGTCCCCGTGTCGCCGACCCTTGAGGCGCAGCTCCTGCAGAGCGCCGACAGCCTTGACATCGGACGCACTGGCGACTTCGACCAGTACTATTTCGACTTCCTGCGCGACAAGAACGGCAACGTCCATCCCGACGCCCAGAAGATCCGCGACCAGCTGGCCAAGGAGGCCAACCTCCTCCAGCGCCTCACGAACCCTCTCTGCGCCAACTACCATACGCTCATGAAGCTCGTGGACGACTCCACCAAAGTTACCGGACCCCTTGCGACGGAACTGGAGAAGCAGCGCGACGCTCTCGACGAGCAGATTACGAACGAGATGATCGCCCAGGCCAACAACGCCGACAACGAAGCGTTCTTCGACGATTTCGAGGACGTCATCCGCCAGCATCCGCAGATGTTCCCGCTTCTCACGAAGTACTACCTTGACGCCGAATGACCTCTTTTGCAGACAACCGCCCGCATAGGCGTCATCAATGGCGAATGGAGTCGCCAGAACCACGTGCGCGTGCCTCGGCAAGGGGAAGGTGGTGGCGTGACCCACGGCGTCCGCCGCCGAACACGCCGGGTTCGACATAATGCAAGTTTGACATGGACAACGAGGAAACAATAGAGGAACTCCGGGCTGCTCTGGCGGAGCTGGAGTCGGGCGAAGGGCTCTCGCGGTTCGTGGATGGGCACGGACTCCAGAGCCGCTTCTTCGCCTTTTCGTGGAAGTCGGAAGAGCTGTCGATCGACTTCAACCTGCCCTGCGGACGGGTCCTCTCGGACGAGGATGAGCAGGCCCTGGACGCCGCCCGTGTCGGCGCGGCGCTCCGCATGGCGATCCTGCTGCTGACGGCCGCAGACGGGGGGAAGCTGCTCTTCGAAGGCGAAGCGTCGCTTTCCGTCGCGGCCGACGAAGACGGCGCGCGCTACTTCATCGTCGGACCGGACGGCGAGGAGGTCGACGCCGGCGATGGCTGGGATGCGCTCGTCGCGCGGCTCGACGCCGCGCTGCCGGACGGCGACGAAGTCCAGATCATCTGGCCGTAACCTTTTGCGGCGCCACGGGTATTCAAAGTATCAGACGACCAACCGAAACGAGGAGGACCCATGAGCGGACACGGAGGATTCAGCGTCATCGCGGGCGGCATGAACAAGCCGCTTCCCGTCGAGCTGCCGAAGGTCGAGGAGCTTGACCCAGGCGCCGGCAAGAGCGGCGCGCTGAACATCGAGGCCGGGAAGGGCGAGCCTGTTGTCGCGGACACTCGGCTCGACCAGGCCAGCCGCCTCGCCGCCAAGCTGGACACGATGCTCCTCAAGGCGGCCAAGTCGGTCGCGAAGCCGGTCGACGCCGAGGAGCTCAAGACGACGATCGCCGGACTCCCCAAGGCGTCGCGCAAGGCGATTGACAAGGCCGCCACGGCTGCGGAGCGGGCCTACAAGGCGATCGGAAAGTTCTCGGGCCGCCAGATCGCCGCCGCGCTTGTCAAGGACAATGGCAACAGCTTCGTGTGGAACGAGCGCACCCCGGTCGGCAAGGCGGTCAAGGCCGCTCTCGACGCGCAGGCGAAGCTTTCGGAGCAGCTCGCGCAGGCGATCAACGCGCTTCCCCGCGGCACATCCGCCGCCGTGCGGTCCGCGCTCGAGGAGGCGATGTTCCGGAACGACCGCCGCGCCTCGGAGATCGCGACGCTCGTCTGCGAGTTCGCCGACATGGCGGAGAAGGCCGTGGACAACCCCGAGATCGCCGCGCGCCTCGACAAGACGCTCGCCTCGCTCGTCCCGTCGCAGTCGCTCAGGATGCACGGCTCGGAGAAGATCGCGGCCGACTTCCGCGTCTCGCTTGCGCCGCTCGCCCGACGCATCGACGACCTCGCCGCGGCGGCCAAGGAGCGCCAGCTCTCCGCAGGAGAGACGGCGTCCATCCAACGCCAGCTCGACGAGGCTGCCAACGCGCTCGCGAAGGCGGAACGGGACCATGTCCAGAAGGGGGCGCCGCTCGACTCGGACCTCTTCGCCGCGGCCCGGGGCGTTCTTGAGGATTTCAAGACGCGCCTCGCCGACGTCAGGCGCAGTGTTGCGCTCGGCGCGCTGGGCAACTTCGCCGACACGACCTTCTCGCCGCCCGACGTCCCGCTCCTGCAGCCGAAGTTCGCCCCGCTTCTCAAGATGCTCTTCCCCTCGCTCGGCGCGGCGGTCAGGGCGCAGCGGCGGCTCCGGGAAGTCGCCCTCGAGTTCATCAAGAACCCGACCAACGCGAACCGGAGGGAGATGGACAAGCTCGCTGCGGCCATTGCGGCCATCGCGGGCAAGGTTTCCGACGAACTGGCGCAGCTCGCGAACAAGGCGTCCTCGCAGGACTACGACCTGGAAGAACTCACGGTCCAGGAAATGCAGGGGCTGGTCCAGGATCTTCCCCCGCGGGACCAAGAACGCTGCACGCGTCGGCTCGTAGCGGATTTCCACGCCGCGCTGAGGATCCACCTGGCGGCGCCAACGAAGGAGCTCGCCGCGATGAATCTCGCCTACGGCAAGCTCGGGGCCATCGAGACGCAGACGAAGCACCTCGTCGAGATGCGCAGGATCGCGGGCAGTCGGGACGCCTCTCAGTTCCTCACGAACAAGACGCTTGAGGCCGCGTTCGAGGGGCGCCTCGCCGTCACGACCCTCGTCGAGACGCGGCTGAACGGTCTCCCGGACGAGGATGCCGATCCCGCGATCGACGGCGCAAACGCCGTGTCCTCCACGGTGCTCGGCAGCGGAGCCGCCAACACCGTCTACCAGGTCGGCTTCAAGGACGGCTCCACCTACATCTTCAAGCCGGAGGCCCCCGGACGGCAGGGAATCTCCTCGCT
The DNA here is from genome assembly GCA_017432385.1 of Kiritimatiellia bacterium. Classification (GTDB taxonomy): domain Bacteria; phylum Verrucomicrobiota; class Kiritimatiellia; order RFP12; family UBA1067; genus UBA1067. Next base: position 2,836 of record JAFRJH010000034.1, on the reverse strand, counting down.
CAATCTGTCGAAGGGCTCCTACCGGGACGAGCTGCTCGTGGCGCAGCTCAACATGGCCGCGCAACGCACCGCCGACGCATTCGGGCTCAACGACGTGATGACGAAGACGTCCGTCGGCGCGCACGGCGGACGGTTCGGGATGTTCATGGAGAAGGCACCCGGCACGGAGGCGGCGAGGTTCGGCCGAGTGCAGGCGAAAGCCCCGGGCCGCCTGACCGCCGACCAGATCCGCGAGCTCGACGACGCGAAATACGCGAAGGTAGTCGGCGGGCTGATGCGCAAGGCCAACCGCCTCGAGTGGTTCGACCTGCTGACCGGACAGGGAGACCGCCACGGCAAGAACTACCTCGTGGAGGTGGGTGCGGACGGCAGCACCTCGCTCAAGGGCATCGACAACGACGCCTGCTTCGGCAAGTTCCTGATCGGACCGGGGCTCTTCAGGCTCACGGGCAGGCACGCGAAGACGTTCCAGACCCTGCTCGGCAACGCCAAGGCGGTCTACGGAGCGAACGGCGGCGAGGGGAGCGTCCCGCTCGAGCAGGACCCCGGCATCAGCATGGGCGAGGACGGCACGATCACCGTGGACGTCTCCAAGGTCAAGGCGCGGGTGCTGCTCCACTGCCTCTCGAAGGCGACGGGCAGCCACTCCGTGCGCCTGCCCGACCACATCGACGAGGAGCTCTACAACCGCCTCGTCGCGATGGAAAGCGGCAAGGAGCGCGACGACTACATCGCCAGCCTGCGCGCGCGTCTCGCGGAAGACCAGGTCGAAGTCGCGATCCTGCGTCTGGACGGGGCCATCGCGCACGCGAAGGCGCTCAAGGAGCGCGGCTGCGTCGTCTCCACCGCCGACTGGGAGAAGCGCGACGTCCAGCGCAAGGTCGCCGGCCAGCCGCAGGCGCCGCTCCCGTCCTACAAGGGATCCAACAAGGCGTGCATCGAATACGCCAACAACGCGCAGAGATCCGTCAATCGCGCCGTCTGTCCCTTCCGCCGCGACCTCCTCACCGCCATCGCCAAGCCCGGCTGGTTCGAACAGTAGCCCCGCGCTCGCGCCGTGGCGGTCTACAGAGCCTTTTTATGCGTGGAGCCGCCGGATTAGTCTCTTTTTTGCTATAATATGCACATTGTCGGGCGCAGTTTTCCAATGGAGGCCGATGCGTGACGATGACGAAGTCGACCATCGGCGGCATTGGCAATATTTGCACATGGCAGTAAACATTCGATAACTTTTCGGGAGTTCGCGTGTAAACAGATTGAAACCTTTACAGGAGAAACCAAATGCCAATGCCGACAGTCGATCACATCGCGAACGTTTCGTTCAAGGACCACTTCCTGTCCGCTCAGGAGGCCGCGCCGAAGAACGGTTCGATCCAGGTCAACGGCAACACCTTCGACGTCACGTTCGTCGGCAATCCTCCTAAAAAGGCGGTTGGACAGGAGGTGGCGGCATGAGCCCGGCCGTGGCCGAAGCGGCGCTTGCCGCGCTCTCGTCGCGCCTCGGGCTGCCGCTTGCGTTCGACGCCGAGCACCGCGGCTATTCCGCCGATTCGGACGGCGATGCGCACGCGGCGTCCGCCGCCGGCCCCGCCGGACTCGACTTCATACACGTCTGACGGAAAAGGACAAGCACCGACCCCGCGCCGCCCCGCCTTTCAACTTTCAAACCGGAGACAACCGTGCCCATCGACATCGGAAAATACAACGAAACGTTCAAGGCCTTCGCGGATTTCGCCAAGGTCCAGCTGGACAGCGGCAACGAAAAGGCCGTCGCCCGCGCCGGGACGAGCGGCTTTCTCGCGGGGCGCACGATCATCGTGGCGACGACGGACCGCGCGTTTGCGGGCGACAAGACCGGCAAGATGCTCGCGCTCTACAGCGCCATTACCAACGGCGACTACAACGAGGGGCTGGACCGTGAAGCGGCTTTCCGCCTTGAAGACCGGGCCGGGTCGCACATGACCAACATCGCCGTCTTCAAGGAGTCCATCGATCGCGCGCTCGGCGCGCCTCTTGGGACGGGGCTTCTCCCGTTCGGCGACGCCTTCAACGCCGATGCGATTTCCGTTCCCGACATTCTCGACGATCTCATGAACTAACCTTCGATCTACAAACCCTCAGGAGAATCAATCATGGCTGCAAAGGATGAATTCAACGGCTTTCTGTCCGAAGTCCGCAAGGCATCAGGCGTCGACGCCTTCCAATCCGACGAAACAGGCCTGGTGAGCGTCCGAGTGGATGACGCCTACAACTTGAACCTCCAGTTCGTCGAGGCGACGGGGAAAGTCCTCTGTTTCGTCGAGGTTGCGGAGCTGCCGACGGACGCACCGCGCGAGGTATACCGCACGCTGCTCGCGGGGGGTCTCTTCGGCAAGGACACGGCGGGCGGCTATTTCGCACTTGAGCCGGAGAGCGAGACTGTGGTCTACAACTACTTCTTCGACCTTGACCGCGCCGCGAAGGACGTCGAGGAGTTCGTCTCCACTCTCGAGAAGATACTCCAGCTGTGCGATCTCTGGGCAGAGCGCATCAAGGGCGGACTCGCCGCCGGACAGGAAGACGCCGCTCCGTCCGGAATGCACGGCGACCATATGATCAGGCCGTGAGCGTATGTAACCTTTACAGTCTGCCCGTGTAATCCCCTTGCAAGGAACAGGAAGAAATGCCAATAACACTCGACTCATTCCGCACGATCGCCAACTCGACCGCGTTCTCCTCGCGCGACATCGTCGTGCAGGGTCAGGGGAAGACCGCAACCGCGAAGCTCGGCAACTTCATCTTCTCCCACGGCGCCGCGACGCCCGACGCCACGCTGAAGGCCTTCAAGAGCGCGCTG
>JAFRJH010000343.1 GCA_017432385.1 Kiritimatiellia bacterium | reverse complement strand
TGTTTCGTGGCTCTTTCTTTCCTTCTCCTGGTTCCCGCCGCCGCATGCCGCGCCGGCGAGAAGGTCTACCTGTGGCCGGACGGCAAGATGCCAGACGCGCAGCCGCAGCAGATCGCCGCCGCCGACGGCGCGTCGAATGTCGCCGCCGCAGTCGTTGCGACCGTGGAGCTTGTGCGGACAGATCAGCTCATCTCGCCGACGCCCGTTACGCCTGATCCGACCGAAAGCGCCCGGAAGCTCTACGCGATCCCGCCGAGGCGACCTGTTACTACGAAATCATGAGGATTTGGTACAATTAAGAAAAAGGGGACGAAGGATGAAGAAGATCAAGGTGCTTCTTGTCGATGATCATGCGGTAGTGCGAATGGGCCTCAAGTATGCGCTTTCGCTCTTCAAGGACATTGAGCTAGCCGGCGAGCTGTCGGATGGAGAACGCGCGGCGGAACTCATGAAAAGCTCGGGCGCGGATGTCGCCCTGCTTGACATCAGGATGCCGGGCAAAGACGGCCTAGCCGCCCTCGGCGAGATGCTTGCGGCAGATCCTTCCGCAAAGGTTGTAATGCTCACTACGAGCTCAATGGAGGAAGACGTATATGCCGCGCTGAACGCCGGCGCGAAGGGATACGTCCTAAAGGACCGCAATCCGGAGAACATCGTCAAGGCAGTGCGCACCGTCGCGGAGGGCGGAACCTTTATCCCCGACGACATCAAGGCGATCTACAAGGCGAGGAGCGAGGAGCCGGAGCTTACGCCCACGGAGCGCGAGGCGGTTGGACTGCTCGTCCATGGGCTCAGCAACAAGGCCATAGCCGAAAAGGTCGGGATATCCGAAGACGGCGTGAAGGTGCGCCTCAAGCATGCCTACGAGAAGCTCGGCGTAAATGACCGCGCTGGCGCGATATCCGTCGCCATCAGGCGCGGCATAGCCCGTCCCGCCGGTGTGGTGTAGTTTGCGTCCGCTCGGCGAAAAATGAAATGCGGTCTGTCAGTCCTGTGCGCGGCGCTTGCCGCTTCGGCCTTCGCGCTTCCGCGCGTGAAGATCTCGGATGTCCTCGCCATGGACGCAGACGAGATCGCCGCATGCGGGAAGTGCGAGCTTGAAGTGCAGGTGACGTTCAACATACCCTGGGTGGAGCATGCGTTCGTGGCCACCGATGTTGGCGATGTCGACGGGCATGCTCTCTATTTCGCGACGTTCACGGAACCTCAGCCCGGCAAGTTCGACATGGTCGAGCCCGGCGACATAGTGAGGGTCGTCGGCGCTCCGGATCCGATGCTGCTTGAGCCCGGAATAGACGTGGAGAGCGTGAAGTTCGTTTCGCACGCCGACCTCCCCCCGCCGCGTCCCCGGTCTGTTCTTGGAATAAAGGCGGGGCACTTCAACAACTGCCGTGTGCATGTGCGCGGCGTCGGCATGTCGGCGGCATACGGCACCGCGGTCGGGAAACCGGCGTTTCTCCTGTGGCTTTCGACTTCGGACGGAGAGGTCCGTGTGCGCGTCCGCGCGGATGGCCTCTCGCCTGCGGCGTTCCGCGACGCGGAGGTGGAGGTGGACGGCGTGGTCGTTCCCGTGTTCAATCCGCGCCACGAGTTCATCGGCGCGGAGATCGAGGCGCTCGACGCGAAGTCCATCTCGGTGGCGAAGGCGCCGCCGGAGGATCCGTTCTCCGTGCCGGAGTGCGACACATGGGCGCTCCTCGCGTGGAGCCCGCGCGGACGCAGGCTGCACGCCTGCCGCGTCATGGGCGAGGTCACGTGCGTCTACGCCGAGGACGGTGCGTTTTCCGTCCAGCGCGGAAAGGCGTCCGCGAGGGTGTTCGCGGACGGCGAGCCTCCGGCGGTGGGCGACATTGTGGAGGCTGTCGGCTTCCCGGCGATACGGGACGAGTGCGGCGCGCTCGTGGGTGCGCTTTGGCGGCGCACGGATGCGGAAGTCGAGCCGGCGGAAGTGCACAGGCTCTCGCTTGCGCCGGGGTCGCTGTTCGACCTCGGCGGGTTCATGGCCGACAACGACCTGCAGGTCCGCCTCGGCGAGCTCGGGGGACGCGTCGCAGTCGTGCGCCGGGAGCATGGCCCGGGCGGGCGTCTCATCATTGACGTCGACGGGCAGAACGTGGACGTGATGCTCCCGCCGTCCGTAGCGGCCGAGCTTCCCTGGGGGATTGAGGACCGTCCGATCGTGCGTGTCCGCGGCGTTCTTGACGCGCGTGTCTCGCAGGGGGACGCATTGAACAGGCTGTTCAGCTTCGAGGGGTTCCACCTCCGCACCAGGTGCGCTGACGACATCGAGCTCGTCCCCGACTGGCAGTGGGGCGCGAGGAGGGCGCTCGGCTTCGCGTGGGCCGCGCTCCTCACGGTGCTCGCCGCGTTCGGCGCTTTCGCGGCAGTCGTCGCCTTCCGCCGTCACCGCGCGCACGTCGGCGCCGAGGCGATAGCGGCCGACAGGCGGCGCATCGCCGCGGAGCTGCACGACACGATATCCCAGCACATATCCGGCGCGAAGCTGTGGGTGTACTCCGCGAAGATGGCCGCGGGCGACACGCTTGCGCCTGGCGCGGCAGATGCGCTCGTGATGGCGGAGAACGTCCTTGAGGCGACGCGGCGCGAGATACGCGATGCAATCATGGACCTCCAGAGCGACGAGTTCGTATCTCAGTCGCCGGAGTCGCTTCTGCGGAGCATCTGCCGCAACGAGTCGGTCCCTGGGCGGACGAGGGTGCGCAGTTTCCTGCGCGGGCTCCCGGTGGACCTCCCGATCCGCGTGAAGCGCGACCTCCTCGCCATCGCGTCCGAGGCGATCGGAAACGCCGTGCGGCACGGCGGGGCGGCGAACGTCATCGTCGTGAGCGAAGGCGACGGCGCGGGCGCGTTCACGCTAGACGTCCTCAACGACGGCGCGCCGTTCTCGGCGGACGCCGCGCCGGGTCCGGAGAAGGGGCACTTCGGCATCTCCAACATGCGCGAGCGCGCGGCGCGCTCCGGCATGACACTGACGTTCGGCGAAAAGCGCGGCTACGTCGCGGTCACGCTCGAGCGCCGGACCGGGTCCTGATCCGCCGTGCTCGCCTGCCGCAAGGCGCTCGCGCGCCGTCCCTCCCCGGCTGAGCTGCCCCCTGATGCGGATTCAAGGCGGCACTACACTTTCGTGTATTGTCCCGTTGTGGGCGTTTTGGTAGATTATGCGACATGAAAATTGCAAAGGAGCCGAAAGCAATGAAAAAGCCGCAGATTGAATGTCTCAAATCGCCTTCCATGCCGCTATCTTCGCACAATCGCAGCGGTGCGATTCTTGCAACTTTTCTCGCCGTGCTGTCCGCGCTGAACTGCAGCACGGCCCGCGCGGAGGAAATCACGCTTCCCGCCGGATACGTGCCCGTCAACCTCGTCACGAACGTCGGCGGCTCCGCCTCCAGCGACACCACGGCCCTGGGCGGCGGCTATACGGTTTCCAAGGCGTTCGACGGGGAATACTACTCCGACAAAACCCGTTGGATCGGCAAGGAAAAAACATTCCCGCAACACGCCGTCTGGACTTTCCCGGACCCGACGATCGTGGACACGGTTCGCATCTACAACGCGAACTCCGACGGCGCCAACCAGTCGCCGTCCGATTTCACGATCGCCGGCTCGAACGATGGATCGGACTGGACGACGCTCGACACGGAGTCCGGCGTGACGGACTGGTCGGTCAACAAGTTCCGGACGTTCCAGTTCGTCAACCAAACGCCGTACCTGAAGTATCGCCTGGAGGTCACGGACGTGCAGGGCCACAACCGCATGACGATCACGGAGATCGAACTGTACCGGGTCAAACGGGCCTCCTTCGACGTCGTTACCAGCGGTTCGCCGGCAGTCGGCATCGATTCCTTCTCGACGGACTGGATCCTGGCCGTGGAAGAAGGCTCGACGGCGGACGCGGGGCTCGTCTGGAGCACGGACGAATCGTTCGCCACGGCCACGACGAATTCGCTCGGCACGGGTCTCGCGGCCGGGACGCGAACGGCGTCGCTCTCCGGACTCGAAGCCGAGACGCAATACTGGTGGAAGATCTTCGCGACCAACGCGACCGATTCCGCCGAGACCGCGACCGCCTCGTTCAAGACGACCGGCGCACCCGTCTTCGGAACCTGCTCGGCAACGGCGAGCGGAAACGCCGCCACCTTCTCCGTCGCGCTCGCGGAGGCCGCGCTCGACGACACGCTCTCCACCGCAGTCTCTGTCCACTACGGAACGGACGGGGAGTCGTGGACTGCGTTCCCTCTCGGTTCGTCCGCGGCGGCCGAGACGATGACCGGCTCTCTTGAGGACCTCGACTACGGTACGACCTACCAGTGGTTCGCCCTCGCGACGGCGACCATGGAGGGCGGCCGCGTTCTCTCGACCTCGACCTCGACCAATTCCTTCACGACGCTCTGGGATGGCGACCTGTACGTCTCGAACGGCAACGCGAGCGCCGAGGCCCCGTATGCGACCTGGGCGACCGCCGCGCCGGACGTCGCGACGGCGATTTCCCTCGCGACCGACGGCGCGACGATCCACGTAGCGCCGGGTCGTTACGCGATTTCAACGCCCCTTTCACTGACAAAGGCCGTAAAGCTCGTCGGCGACGACGGCGATCCGTCCCTCGTCGTTGTGTCGAACACTGCCAACGTCGCATGGGGAAACGCGAACCATCGGTGCATTCTGGTGAACCATGCGAACGCCTGGGTTTCCGGAATGACATTCGAGAACGGGAAAGACTACGACAACGGTGGAAACGTCCGGATCGACACGAACGGCGGCGTGGTCACCAACTGCATCCTCTCCGGCGGCTTCACGCGGCAAGGCAACGATTCCGGCGGCGCAAACGTGGCGATTACGGGCCCAGGGCTCGTAACGCATTGCAAGATTTTCGGCGGCGACCAGAACAACTGCAACGGCGGCGACCGTGTTTCCTCGGTCTATCTCGAGCATGCGAACGCCCGGATTGAGAACTGCCTCGTTGAAGGATTCAAAGGTGCGACGGTTTCCTCCCAGCCGACCGTGGGATGCGCCGGAATTGTCGTCAACAAGGGTGCCGCCGTCAACTGCACCGTTGCGGACTGCACGTCCCCTTACACGACGGCTTCCGGCTTTGCGGGCATCCTGGTGTGGGCGAACGGCGTCGCCACGAACTGCGTGTCGGTCTCCAATGTGGACAGCAACGGCACCGTTCGCGCGTTCATGGCGTCGCAGGCCGCCCGCACGTCGCACTGCGCTTTCGACGCCATTGACGGCGAGACGACAATCCCTGAGGGTATGCCTAATGCTGTCGTTGGCACGGCTGCGGAGTTCTTCAAGGACTATGCGAACGGCGACTACACGCCGAAGACGAGGGGGCCGCTTGTGAACAAGGGCGCGAACTACGAAGGCATGGCGTCCGTCGACCTTGCGGGCAAAAAGCGTCTTAATGGCAGCAAAATCGACATCGGCTGTTACGAGACGAGCTCTTCCGCGCTCAAGATAGTCTTGCGCTGATGCCCCCGGAGCGGCGCTGCACTTCCGTGTATTGTTGCTGCGCGGCGCTTTTGGTAAGATCGCGCCTGTCAATTGCCTAACAGGGGTGGATAACTCTCTGCGAACTCTGCGTCTCTGCGCCTCTGCGTTGAAAAAAAGAATTAAACAATCTACACGATCTACATGTTCTACACGGCTTAAAACAAACAAAGGAAAAAACAATGAAGAAACTGTTTTCCGCATTGATTGTCGCAGGCACGGCGCTTGCACTTCATGCTGCAGTTCACGAAGACGACTGGCTCAAGGTCGAGACGCCGGACAAGGTCGTTCCCGATTCCGGCTTTCAGGTGAAGGTCACGCTCAAGAAGGACCTCGGACCCAGCGAGAACGTGACCGTCGCGATGCACACGTTCAAGACCGACGGCGGCTGGATGGGCACCGGCGAGTGGCGTCCGCCGCAGACGATGAAGAAGGGCGAGACGAAGGTGTTCGCCTTCACCGCGAAGGGGAGCGACAAGGTCGGGCACTTCGGCCCGCTCGCCTTCATCGCGCCGAATGGCGACTGGGGCAAGGCGACGCACAAGATCTTCTGCGGAAAGATCACCTGGGCGATGTCGGGCGCGGAGGCCGCGAAGCGGAAGGCTGAGGCGGAGGCGAAGGCCGCGCGCGCGAAACCGCCCGCCGGAATCACCTACAAGAAGAGCTGGATTGTCCCGCGCGGATGCTTCAAGCCCGGAACGGACGAGCCGGTGAAGGAGATCCGCGAGGGCGAGTCGTTCGACGTCGTGGCAGACTACTACCTCGACCCTTCCGAATACTGGAACAACAAATGCCACGTCGTCGTCTTCGGTTGCGGCCCGTGGATCGACAACCCCGACGGCGTCCATGAAAAGAGCAGCCACCATGTCAACTATCCGGGGGCGGGCTGGGGTTTCCGCGAGGTGAAGCCCGGCAAGGGTACGGTCCGCGTCACGCAGAAGATCAAGAAGTTCTTCCGCTACAACTCGCTCTTCTTCCACGTCCGCTTCCGCGGCGGCGACGACAAGGACTTCCCGTGGACGAAGACGTGCGGGGCTCCGAAGATGGTCCGCCCGATCAACGGGCTAGACATCGTCGCGCCTACGGCCGGCGGCCTTTTCGTCGCAGGCCGCGAGAAGCCTGTCGTCGACCTCATCGCCGGCTCGGACGCGAAGGCCGGCTCTCCCGTCACCATCAAGATCCTCGCCCTCGACGCTGTCGGCAAGCTCGAGGAAGTCGGCTCTGTCTCGGCTACGATGCCTGATCCCGGCAAGACGGCCAAGGTCGATCTCTCGAGCGCCATCGGGAAACGTCTCGGCTGCTTCCTCGCGGAAGGGCGCTCGGGCGACAAGTCGGTCGACGCGTTCTTCGGCGTCATTCCCGACGTCGACAAGGCGCTTGGCGGAAGGCGCGCGCCTTTCGGCGCGACCGACCTCTACACCGAACTCGAATGCGAGACGGCCGCGAAGCTCGGCTTCTCCGTGAACCGCATGTTCGTCAACTGGGGCGCGCTTGTGCCGAAGCGCGGTGAATACAGGTTTGATGGAATATCCGCGCAGATGGACCGCCAGGAGAGGCATGGCATCAAGCCTTGGCTTATGCTCATCGGCGCGCCGGAGTGGGTGCTCCCGCCGAACGTCCACTCGCCCGGCTTCGAGCCGTATCCGTTCGACGAGGCCGGCTGGCGCGAGTCTATCCGCGCGATCTCTCAGCGGTTCGGAAAGCGCGTCTTCGGCATCGAATGGCTCAATGAGATCACCCCCGGAAACAAGAGCTCGAACCCTGCCGCCGACTACAGCCGCTTCTGCGAGATCGGCACAGAGGAGCTCAGGAAGGTGAACCCGAAGGCGCGCTCGATGCTTGCGGGCGGACTCTGGCCGCGCAACTTCCGTCTCGATGTCCTCGGCGCGGGAATCGGCAAGCACGTCGACATCCTCCCGATCCACTACGGCGAGTACGAAAGCGCCGCGGAGGCGATTGCCGACGCCGCTGCAGGCGGCATCAAGACCGTCTGGAACGACGAGTCCGCCGCGGGCATATCGGTGTGGGGAATGGACGGACGCGAGGCGCTCGAGAGAAGCGTCCTCCAGTCGCGCAACGTGCTGCGCGTATGGCCGGCGCAGCTCGTCGCCGGCGTGAAGGGCATAATCTACTTCGGCGGCGAGGCGAACCCCGCCGGAAACTGGAAGTACCTCCTCGACGACTATACGCCGCGCCCAGTAGCCGCCACGCTCGCCGTCATGTCCGCGAAGCTCGGCAACGCCCGCCCAGTCGGCGCCTACTATGCCGAACCCGGCGCTCGCGTCATGGTGTTCGAGCGGAAGGACGGCACGGCGCTTGCCGTAGTCGGTTCCGCGAACGGCGACGAGAAGTCCGCGCCTGTCGAGGTGAATGTCCCCGCGACTCCCGGCTCCACCATCGTCAGTACCGACCACCAGGGCAACGAGAGAACCATCGCCGCCAAGGGCGACACTATTTCAATAAAGGCCGGCGCGATGCCGTTGATCTACGAGGGGCTGCCGCTTACGCCTCTCGCCGTCCGCTGCACGCTCACGCTCGAGGGGCAGGGCCCGCTCACGCCGAAGCCCTCAGTGAGCTTCGTGAAAGGCGCCGCGCCACAGGTGCGCGTCTCGGTGCGCAATCCGCTGCGCACGCCCGTCGAGGGAGTAGTCGGTGTCGCGGTCGTTCCCGGCGGGAAGTCGGGCAAGGCGTTCAGCCTTGCGCCCGGCGAGAGCGCATACTTCATCCTCGACCTTCCGTCCGAGACGTTCCCCTCCGGCCCCGCGAAGGGCGTGGCGCGCGTCGCGTGGAAGCTCGGCGGCGGAAAGGAGAGCGTCATGGCGCAGACCGACTTCGCTGTTGATGTCATCGATCCCGCGACGCTTGGCAACCTCCTCTTGAACGGCGGATTCGAGGCGAAAGGCGGGTCGAAGGAGTCGTGGAACGGCGGCGGCAGGATCGTGAAGCTGGACGGCTCCCGTCCGGGCGAGGACGGAAACGCTCTTTCGCTTGACCACGGCAAGGGCTGGATTCAGCTATTCCAGCGCGCCGACAATCCGTCGCCGGGCCGCAAGCTCCTCTATACCGCGTGGATGCGCACGGACAACATGAACGCGGGCTCGAACGCGACGCTCGTCAACAGCAACGGCTCCTCGCGCAACCTCTACATGCCGGACGTCTTCGCCGCGCCGAAGGATACGCACGGTGCGTGGCAGTTCATGGTCAAGGTGCTCAACTCGAAGCCGGACGACGTCAAGGTGCAGGTGCAACCCGTCGCGCGCGGCGAAAATGGCGTTGCGCTCTACGACAACATCCGCCTCACGCTTCACGACGGCACCGACTGGGCGACGGAGGCGCATCGCGCCGCGAAGGCGCGGAAGATCGACGGCGACCTCTCCGACTGGGATTTCGCCGATCCGATTCCGCTTCTCTGCGCGAACCAGATCGCGTCCGAAGGCGGCTACAAGTGGACGCCCGACAACCTATCCGGCATCGCGCAGCTCGCGTGGGACGATGAAGCGCTCTACATGGCGGTGCGCGTGCGCGACGACGTCCACAGTGCGCAGACGGGCGAGAACACGCTTATGGGCGACGCGCTGCAGATAGGGCTACATCCCGCAAACCGCCTCGCCGGAACGGACAGCGCCGCGATCGAGTGGTGGGTCTCTGCGGCGAATCCGGGCAGCGGCTCGGGGACGCACACGGTCTACCGCCCCGCCGCGCATGCCGCGGGCCTCGCGAGCGGACAGCTCGCGAAGGACTCGTCCGTATACGAGAGTGCCGTCGTGCGCAAGGGCAGCGACACCTGCTACGAGTTCCGCATCCCGTGGCGTGACGCGGGAGGAATCCGTCCGCAGCCCGGCCAGCGCCTCGGTCTTTCGCTCAGGCTTACCGACACCGATTCCGGCGCGGCGCGCGGTGCGGCGGCATGGGGCCGCGGCCTTGAATCGTGGACGCCATCCTCGTTCGGTTCGCTTGTTCTCTTGCCGTAGCCGCTCTTTTGTGTCGATTT
>JAFRJH010000342.1 GCA_017432385.1 Kiritimatiellia bacterium | reverse complement strand
CTCGTAGTCGCCCTCGAAGTTGGGGATCGCGGTAGTCATCGTCCAGGTGGAGGTGCCTTCCTTGATGATCGTGCCGGAGCCTGTGATCGGGAAGCTATGCGCCGTGGACGTCGCGAAGCGCACCGTCGCGCCGGCGTTGATCTTCAGCGAGGTGATGTTGGCGAGGTCGGAATCAAGGCACGTCACGTCCTCGTTCGCGGGCACCTCCACGTCGCCGCTCCATGTGACGGCGCCAGCCGAAAATGCGGCAAACGCCACCGCGAGCAGGATTGCCGTCCTGCCCGCCGTTCTTGCAAGCTTCACATCTTTGTCCATAATCACTACTATCCCATAGCGCTTCAGGACACCATGTCCTAAAACGGCGCGAATGATAGCATAATCCGTCTCTCGCGTCAATGGGGTTATTTGCTAAAAATCGCCCCCCCCCCCATTTTCGGCAATTATACGGAACTGGCGCAACACTGCGCGTTGCCTTGGGTTGCCGCCATCGTGTACAATCCGTGTTTTCCACAACAAACGAAAGGACACGCGATGAGCGGCAAGAAGCCCAAGGCAACGCGGAAGAGAATGATATCATGTTTCGCCCAGATAGTGCAAGAGCACATTCCGGGATGGAAGATCGAGGAGATCGCATCGGGCGAGAACGTCAAGGCGAGGAAGTTCTCGTACAGCTCGCAGGTGTATCTGCTGATGCTCTCTCAGTTCCTGCACCTGTTCAGCCTCAACGAGATCGTGGACGTCTCGAAGATATACGCGGCGGAGCTGTCGCGGGTGCGCGGCATAACGCCCGCGAACCTCAACACGTTCTCCAACGCGAACCGCACGCGCGACCCGAAGGTGATGCAGACGTTCTTCTGGACCGTGTACGACGTCTTCCGCAGCGAGGCTCCGGACTTCATAAGGGGGCGTCACCACGGGAGGCTGTCGAAGTTCAGGCTGCGCGGCATCTACGCCATCGACTCGACCACCATCCAGCTTGCGTTCTGGTGCATCGACTGGGCGAAGCACAGGCAGAAGAAGGCCGCGGTGAAGGTCCACATGGCCGCGAACGTCGCGAACAGGATGCCGCACTTCTGCGTGTTCGGCAAGGCGAAGGACCACGACAGCAAGAAGGAGGACGAGCTGTTCGGCTCGCTGAAGGCGGGCGACATCGGGATCGCCGACAGGGCGTACAACCACTTCAAGGCGCTCCACAGGCAAGCGACGCGGGGCGTGTTCTTCGTCGTGCGAGAGAAGGCCGGCATGAAGCACAGGGTCGTGAAGAAGGTCCCGAAGAAGAAGCTCGGGGAGAACATCCTCTCGGACGAGACGATCCGCCTGACGGGGCAGCGGACGTCGAAGGAGTACCCGGACGTCCTTCGCAGGGTGAAGGCCCGCGTGAAGGTGGACGGCATGTGGCGCACGATGGTGTTCCTGACGAACAACTTCGAGTGGTCGGCGTCGACCATCGCCGAACTCTACAAGGCCAGATGGCAGGTCGAGCTGCTGTTCAAGGAACTCAAGCAGACGCTCCAGCTCCAGGACTTCTACGGCGAGAACGAAAACGCGGTCGAGTGGCAGATATGGGCTGCGCTCCTGACCCATCTCGTCCTGCGGTGGCTCAAGTACAAGTCGGGTGCGGCGTGCAGCTACTCGCGCTTCGCCGCACTCGTGCGCGCAATCGTCTGGCTGAAGAAGGACGCCATGGCGATCCTGCGCTCCGATGGGATAGCACCACCCCCTGATCCAGGCGGCATCGCGTCGGGAATGCCGTATTTGCCGGGTTTCGAGAAGATGTTCCTGAAGTCTGTGGGATAGCAGAACGGCGTTTTGCGGGCACATGGCGGAGAGAATCATCACACGCGACTGAAAACGGCATCCCCTATACGGCAAAAGTTCCGCGCTTTTAGCACGGAACCATGACTTTCCACGCTATCCGCATCTGCCTATGGGATGGTAGTGGTCCGTAATATACCAAAACACCCCGCAAAATGCAACCCCCACCTCGCATTCCCACATGGTAGGGTCACGCGTCCCGCGTGACCGCGTTAAGCCCCGAAGGGCTGCTGGCAACGCAACGGCCGCAGCAGTGCCGCTCCACTCCGTGTGAAAAAACCACCCTCGCCCAAATCCCTTCCGTGCATTCCGTGTATTCCGTGGTTACATCCCACCGCAACGGCCGCGCCGTTCCCACACGGGTGGGTCGCGCCCCGTCGCGACCGCCGCCGCCACGCCAGCAGGGCACCCCAACCGTCCGTACAGGGGATAAGCCTCACTCCAGCAGGGCAACCCGCCAGCCCCAGCAGGGCAACCCGCCAGCCCCAGCAGGGAAGAACGCCAGTCTCGGCGTGGGAGTGCCGTCTTGGGAACCGGCAGAGCCATTTTCTACCTTGCCAGCGCCATTTTGGCTTTGCCAACGCCACTACACACCGCCAAAATATGGTATAATACACACCATGATAGATCTTGAAAGACTCAAGGGTGAGTACACGATGCTCTCGTACCTCGTCTTCTACGCGGAACGGGCGAGGGACGTCATGCGCCGAGCGATGGTCAGCGATGCCATGTTCACGCTCGACGAGAACCGCACCGCGTTCGCCGCGCTCATGCAAGAAACGACGGAAGACTCGACCCTGCTGTTCAGAGCGGCAGGCAAATCCGCCCCTGCGATCGACGAGGCGTCCTACGATGCGTTCTACGGCCTTTCCTCCAACCCCGGCGCGCTCGAGCACGAGACGGAGCGCTTCGCGGAGACGGCGATCATGCGCGAGTACAAGCGGGATGTGCAGCAGACGCTTGTGCGACTTGACGGCGTCCAGGCCGAGCTGCCGATCGAAGCCGTGCAAAGGCTCACCAGAGATGCGCAGACGAAGATAAACAAGCTTCGCGCAGAGTTTCCCATGACGATGCAGCAGGACAAGGGCGGCGGGAAGGAAGGCGACGCGCTCGACGAAAACCTCCTGTATGTGCCGGGCTTCGTGAACGAGCTGACGGAATACTCCATGCGCGCCGCCCCGCGCCCGAACCGCGTCACCTCCTTCGCCGGCGCGCTCGCCTTGCTCGCCCATCTCGCGGGGCGCAAGTTCGTCGGTCCGAGCGACGCCCGCCCAAACATATACCTGAACACCCTCGCCAACTCCGGCGTGGGCAAGGACTCCCCTCGCCAGCTCAACCGCAACATCGCCAATGCCATCGGGATGGAGGCGTCGGTGAGGGACACTGTCGCTTCCGGGCAGGGGCTTGAGGATGCACTCGCGCGCACGCCCGCGCTCCTCATGCAGATGGACGAGTTCGACACCGTCCTAAACGTGCTGAAGGACAAGAAAGGCAACAGTCAGGCGAACGAGGCGATGTGGAATGTGATGCTCAACGTGTTCTCCGCATCAAACTCCAGCCGTAACACGCGTGACAAGGCGGCAACCGCGCACAGCGACGGCGCAGGCAAGATAGTCCGCCACCCTTCTTTTACCCTTTTCGCCACGGCGGTCCCGGGCAAGTTCTATGGGGCGCTGAGCGAGCGCGCCCACACGAACGGACTCCTTGCGCGCTGCATAGTGGTGGAGGCCGGGAGCCGCGGCGAGAGGAACTTCGATTCCGGCTTCGCCTCGAACCCCATGCCGGACGGCATCATGAAAAAGGTGCAACATCTCGCGAACAGAGGCCACCGCCTGAACGACAGCTCGGAAATCAAGCCCTTCGAACTCACAAAAGTGCCCTTCGCGGACAACGACGCAATGGCCGAGGCGACGAGGATCAACTCCGAGGCGGACGGACGCTACAAGGAAGCCGTAGGCGAAAACTCCGCTATGGAGATGTCCGTGTGGAACCGGTCGCTGGAGCTTACGATGAAATTCGCGCTCCTGTACGCCATCAGCGAGGGCATAGGCATAACCGAAGAATTCGCCATAACGCGCAACGCCATGGCGTGGGCGTGGAAGTTCGTCAAGGCATGCCAGCTGCGGATGCTCAAGATGACAAGGGACTACACGGCGGAAACGGAGTTCGAGGAAAACGTCAAGAAGGCTCTCCGCATCATACAGGAGGCGGGGCCGAAAGGAATTACAAAGAGCAAGTTTTCTCGAAACATGCACCTCAAGCCAGGGGAACTGCGCGAGGTGGTGCAAACGCTTGTTGAACGCGACGATATCGTTGATCAAAAGATGGAGAAAAGCAACAACGGCAAGGAGGCAACGCTCTACATCGCCGTGGCGACGAATGACAGAAAGAAGGGAAAATGACAATGAAACCGAGACAGCCGAATCATGTCGCGTTCGAGCAGGCCAACGATCCCTGCACGATGGCTTTCAGCGAGGCGCAAGCACGCAGGTCGGACGAGTTCTGGGACGAAGTGGAATCGGAGTTCACCTTCACCTCCGCGGACGGGAAAGACCTGCGAGAGGCGGACCATTGCCCGGACTGCATCCAGGCGGCGCGTAACAAGGTGAAGGAACTGACCCTGCATTTCATAAACAAGCATTCTTGCGCCATATCCCAGGGCGCCACCTTCAACCTTCCTGGCAACAAAACCGACTGGCCATCATGGGACATCATAAAGTTCATCATCGCGTTCGACACGTCGTTCGGCTACCTGCCAGATGAGTTCCAAGACGCCGCCGACCCGGAAGCGCATATCGAAACCGACTACCTTGACGATGAGGCGGCTTTCCGCTTCGACGTGGTGAAGGCGTGCGACAGGCTCGCTCTTGAGGGGGCTGCCTTGTCCTGGAAGATTGGCACCACCGCCACCTACGAACTTTGGGCGGCGGCGATGGTCAAGTTGAACGATTCAAGCAAGCGGGTGCAGTGCGAAGCGGTTGATGACATCTTGAACGCTCTTGTGCGTACTTGGTCGGATTTGCGTACTTGGACCTTCCTGAACCCACCTCATATCGCACAGAAACCAGCATCAAAGAGGAAGAAATCCAAGAAATAGAATTTCCCAAATCCAAGTACGCAAACATCTCCCTTCCTAGCACGAAACGAAGGGGCAAAATTCAGGATATTTGCGTATTTGGATTTTACTACATATATATGTATGTAGTATTATAATGTAAACCCTATTATTGCCACTTATAAGAAAATCCAAGTACGCAAAACTGTTGCGTATTTGGTGCGTATTTGCGTATTTGAACGGGCTGTGGGGACAGACCCTTGCGGCGGTCCTTACACCCTAAGAGTATCGCCCTTACACCCTACGGGTACAGCCTTCTTACCCGTAGGGGGCTGACGCGATTACCCGTAGGGGGCTGACGCTCTCCCCCGTAGGGGACTGACGCGATTACCCGTAGGGGGCTGACGCTCTTACCCGTAGGGGGCTGACACGATTACCCGTAGGGCCATGACGCTCTTACCCGTAGGACGAGCTGTGGGGACAGACCCTTGCGGCGGTCCGTCAGAACGTTGGCCGGATTGCGACCTTGCGTATCTCCTTCTCGTCAGTCCACACGATCTCGCCGGTTCTGAGGTCCTTGAGGATCATGTTGAACTTGTAGTAGTGGTCGGTGGTGCGGCCGACATGGTTGACCATGTCTGTGAGCGAGCCGGTAAGGTACATCTCGGCGGCGTTCTGCTGGCCCGGCCTGATCGCCTTGCGGCGGTTCGTGAGGCCAAGCTGCGCCTGCTCGTCCATGATCACGATGTCTGCTCCTGCCGTGGAGCGGTCCACGAAGCGGAAGAGGCGCGAGCGGATGAGGCGCGTGCGCACCGAATCCGTGATGCTCTTCATGTCCACGATCATCTGGGACCTGTTCTTCATCGGCTCGATGTCGAGGATCGGGCGCTTTCCGCCCGTCGCCTCGAGGACGCCGGCGTCGGAGATGAGCGACTCCGCCATCGCCTCCACGGTGCGGCGGATGTCCTGCGGCTCGATGCGCGACGTCGTCGGCGCCCGGTCAAGCTCGGACTCGTACACGCGCGGCGCGGTGGCGCATCCGGTCACTGTCATCAGGAGCGCTGCCCCTGCCATTGGTATCAAGACTGCTTTCATTTGCTTTCCTCAATTGGTGGTTGGTTGTCTGTTGCCGGCTCAGTGGCGGTGGTCCGCCGAACGAAGCTCCCTCAGGCGAAGGCGCGACGTCACCGCGGAAGGATGGTTGGCCACTCCGGTCACCGTAACCGAATCCATGCCCTGCAGGATCAGCGGACGGTACGGACGCGAATCGCCGTCGATCTCCATGCCCTCGGCGTTGAACCACGCGATGCGGTACTGCAGGTGCAGCTCGCGCTGGACGAGCGAGGTGAGCTGGATGTTCACGCGGTTCAGCCCGGCAGGGACCTTGTCGTAGGTGACGCCGGTCACCGACACGGCGTTGTGGAGGCGCGTGTTGCCCTCGTAGATCACCGAGCCGCCTGTGGAGTGGTTCATCACCACGGAGGTCCCCGCGGTGGTGCGGCAGCCGATGCACAGCGCGCCCAGGAGCGCGCACGGAATCATGTGTACGAGTGTCATTTGCTTTTTTCCTTTCTTTTCAATGTCACTGCACTACAGGCGTAGGCGCCGCAGGGGTGGCCGGGGTGGTCACCACCGGCTGCACCACGGGCTGCTGCACGGTGGGCTGGACGATCGTGGAGGACGAGACGGCCGAGGAGTCCGCCCCTGGCGCCCACGTCACGTTCTGCCACGCGGCGGAGTCGAAGTTGATCCTGCATCCGCGGCGGAACGCCGCCTCTGCGTAGGCGAGCGCGAGCTCGGCGCGTAACGTCTCCTTGTTCCTGTAGTGGCGGAAGCCCTCGTCGGAAAGCTCGAGCGCCACGTTGAACACCGCCCCTTCCGCGATGTTCACGGTCTGCGTCCACGGCTTCATCCACTGGCGGCTTACCGTCATCTGGTGCAGCCCCGGACGCGCGCGGAAGGTGCCGCCCGACGAGCCGACCACCGCGCCGTCAATCGCCACGGAAATGCCGCCCGCGACAACGCGCAGCTCCTCCTGCACCGGCTTGGACGCATCGACCGTGGTCGCCAGCGGCGTGAAGACGTCGTCAAGCGTGGTCCTTTCGGAGAACGCCGCAAGCGCGCCGGAATCGGCGACAGGCCCGCGCCAGCGCGGACGCGCCGCTGCGAGATCCTCGCCCGTATCCTGCACCCACATGTCGATCAGGTCGTCGTAGTGGCCCATCGGGTCGTCGCCGTTGCCCTGCGGGACCGGCTGCTTGTTGGACCAGTTCTTGCCGTACACGCTGCCGCCGGTGGTGGCGTCGAGCACCTTGGTGGCCATGCGGAGCGTGTAGATCGTCACCGCCCTGTCGCCCGCCACGCGGTTCATCTGCGAGGCGCCGATCACGGACGCCGTGAGGATGTAGTCAGCCCCGAGCATCTGCGCGACGCGAGTCACGCTTCCGCCCGTGAACAGCCCGGCGATAAGCCCGGCGCGCTCCTCGGCGGTGGTGATCTTGTAGCGGTTGAACGCGGCTCCGATCTCGGCGGAGTCCATCACGATGAAGTCCAGCCCCGACACCTCGGCCGCGAGGCGGTCGCGGATGCCGTCCACCTGGTCGTCCATCCCTGCTGTCTTCGTGTGGGTCTTCTCGACTCTCGCCATCACCGGCGCCTTGCGGGGCTGCGGGGGCGGCGCGAGTACGGCGCGGCGCACCACGTCCTCCTCCACCTTCACCACGTCAAGCCCGGGGTTCGCGGCGGCGACGCGAGCCTTGAACGCGTTCAGGTCCGCCGAAGCCTTGCGGGACTCCACCTCGGACACCGTCTGGATGCCTGTTGTCGCAGTCGTCGCGGCCGTCGCCGCGGCCTGCCCGAAGGCGGCGCCGCCGGCAATCGCCGCCGCAAGCAGCATTATGCCTTTCATGTTCATTTCTTTTTTCTCCTTTTGTGCGTTCGGGGCTGTCAGAAGCACCCGTTGATTATCGGGAAGAACGAGAGGTCGGAGTTGGATATCACGTTCACGACGCCGATCTGCAGGCCCTGCATCTTGTTGGCGGTGTTGATCACGCCGATCTGCAGGCCCTGAACGTCGTACGCGCCGTTGTACACGCCAACCTGGAACACGTCGCCGGAATCGATCCAGTTCGCGATGCCGATCTGCAGGCCCTTGAAGTCGCCGCCGTAGTAGTTGACGATGCCGGTGTTCAGCCCGAGCCCGTCGCCATAGGCGACGCTAACCACGTTGACGAGCCAGCCGTTTGCGTGGTTCCTGGCTACGCCCACCAGGCCGAGGTCGAGGCCATCGAAGTTGCAGCACGTGCCGTAGAAGAGATTCAGCCTGAGGCCGCCGATGTCGTAGTCGGGGCCGGGGGCCTGAAGCGGGGTGAAGAATCCGAACATGGCCGGGGAGAACCCCACGCCCACGAGATTGTCTTTCGCAAGCTGGCGGCTCGCCTTTGGCATCGCCTCCTGCGCGCCGGCTGGCATCACGCCAGTCCCGGAGTTGTAGACCGGACGCACGCCCGGCTCTACCTGCCTAACGGTCGCCACCGCCCCGACGGCCGAGGCCGATGCGAGCAGAAGCATTCCTATCATCAGTTTTTTCATTTGTTTCTCATCCTTCTTGCTTGGTTGTGGACAAAGCTCCTTCGCTACAGGAGGGACGCTGAACGCGCCCACGTCGGCGCGCCCCTCCCACCTATCGTAATCACCGTCACTGTGGAGAATCCGCGCACGTCGGTGAACCATATCACGCGAGTCCCGGCTCCGGCAGGCTCCTTCGGCAGCGCCACCTCGCACGCCTTGCCCGTCATGGCGTTGCGCAGCACCACGCTCCCCCTGTCCGCCGGCAGCCTTATCCGCGCGAGATGCACATGCTCCGGCACCGTCTGCCACGCCCGCGTATCGGCCTCGGCGATCGCGGTGCTGAACGTGTTGTACGCGAACACGCCCGCCATCAACGCGACGTTGGCGTAGACGTTGCGGGTGTTCACGTGGTTCGCCACCTGCTGCGCCGCGATCTTGACGGCCGCCCGCGTGACGTTGCGCGTGACCACCCCCGGTATCCTGTCGCGCAGGTTCCTGTACGCAAGCGCCTGCACGTTAACCACGGGCACGCAAGTCGCCGCCACCGCGCCGCCCACCTCCACGGCTATCTGCGCGGGGGCGTGCGCCGGCGCGTTGAACACGGGGAAGTCCACCGACCATATCGTCCCGCCGAACGGAAGCGGTATCTTTATCGGCTCCTGGCTGTCCACCAGGTCCTCCTCGTACACCACTATCACGTCCTGCCCGGCGCCAGGGGCCGGCCTCGACAGTGGTGCGATGGCAGGCGCAATCCGCGCCGCCTCCCTGAACGCGATGCCGGCGTTGGAATCGTTCTCCTTCGCGAACACCAGCCCCATCAGGTACCACGCGAGCGCGTTCTCGTAGGACGCGCGCACGGCGTCCGCCACCGGCGAGAGCTTCCCGATTATCTGGGACGAGGCCTCCTGCGCGTTCTTGGCGTTCTCCGCCTTCCTCGCGTCAGAGCCATCCTCCTGCGCCGCCGGCGACACCTCCACCTCGCCGTCGACGTGCTTCTCGTTCGCCTCCTTCAGCTGCTCCTGCACCGCCGTGGCGCGCCGCAGATAGACGCGCGCGTTGTTGGGATTGCCGAGGCACAGCGAGTTGATCGCCTGGTACTGCAGGCCGAACAGAAGCTCGAACGCCGGAAGCTCGTAGGGGATCGCGAGATCGTCGCTCAGCGTCCCGGCGAGTATGTTGCCCCCAATCTGGCCCTTCTTGAGGATCGGCCCGTCGTTCGTCTCGTCGAAAAGCTCCTCGAGCTGCGGCCCGAGAACCGCCGAGCTCCCCGCGAAGTCGCCTTGCAGCTGCTTCAGCCGGGCAAGCTCGATCGAGCCGAGCTTCCGGTTCACGGTGCTGCCAGCCATCTTCGCCGCCCGCTGGCGCGCAATCTCGCCGGTGCCGTACATCGCGTCGCGCCTGGCCTCCTGCGCCTCCTCGTAGAAGGTGCGGCAGCCTCCGCATACCGCGATGCCGATAAGGACCGGCGCAAATGTCAGCACAGGCGACTTCACAGGCTAATCCCCCACCTTGAACTCCACCTCAAGGACGTTGTCCTCGCGCAGGACCTCGCGCCCGATCCTGAAGTTCGACCTTCCCGCAAACGCGTTGAGCAGGCTGGGATCCTTGTCCTTCGCCAGCGTCGCGATGTTGTTGCGCACCCACTGGCGCGTGGCGTCGTACTGCCTGGGATCCACCTTCACCGCAAGCCGCCCATGCGCCGTGACCGGATCGTACACGAACTCCTGCAGCACCACCATAAGCACCTCGGCGCGCCCTTCAACCTTGCCGTTGCCGAAGGTGTACTGCGGGAACTCTATCCGCAGCGCGAGCGCATCCTTCGCCCCCGTCGCCGCCGCGTAGTCGGATCGCACCGACTCCCGCAGGTCCGCCTGTATCTGGCGCGAAAGCGAAAGGTCCGCCGACGACGCGTCCGTGAGCGCAAGCTTGAACCGGTACGAGAATCCGTTGCCCGACTCGCGCGAGAAATGCTCCACCGTGTATGGCTTCACGGCCTGCATGGGCTGCGTTGCGGCAGCG
>JAFRJH010000341.1 GCA_017432385.1 Kiritimatiellia bacterium | reverse complement strand
CAACCCGAAGTCGTTCAAGGGGCGGATCGACGAGGTGCGCATCTCGAAGGTCGCGCGCTCGGCGGCGTGGATCAAGGCAACGTACGACACGGTGATGAACGCCGACTTCGCGACATACGCGATGTCCGGCGGCGGAACCGCCGCGGGCTATGCGGCGTGGATCGCCGGGAAGGGCATCACGGGCGCCGCCGCGGCCTTCGAAAAGGAGACTAACGGCATCAAGAACGGCATCCGCTACGCCTTCGACATCGACCCGCAGACATCGACGATTGGCACGCCGATCATCCAGGTCGTCCGCGACGCGAACGGCAATCCGTCCGTCCAGTCGCGCGACCTCGCGACGGGACGCGACGACGTGACATTCGGCATCCTTGCGACGCCCGACCTCACGGACTGGAGCAATGCTAAGCTTGTTCCGATGACGAAATTTGCGACTGACGGACTCTGGAAGCCGACCGCGAGCGGGTCCTCGGGCTATGTCTTCCCGTCCCAGATGTTCTTCAAGTACAAGATCGACATCGCGCAGTAGCCGCTACCCCGTAATCAAGCCGAGGTTGACGGCAGTCGTGGCGGCTTCGGCGCGGGTGCTGGCGCCGATGATATGGAGTATCTTCGCCACGTGGTCTTTGATGGTCTCGGGCGTGACGCCGATTATCTCCGCAATCTCCCTGTTGGACAGGCCCTTGGCGACAAGATTCAGTATTTCGATTTTCCGCGGAGAAAGCTCCGGCATGGCGGAGAAGTCTTCGATCGTGGCCTGGATCACGCCGCTCATGACCTGGCGCCCGGCCATGACACCGTTGATGGCGTCGATTATCTCTTCGCGGGACGAGCTCTTAACGAGCGCGCCAGCCGCTCCGGCGTCCATTGCCTTCTTGAGCTCCGCGGAGGTTGCGAACGACGTGAGGACGAGCACCTTCACCTCCGGGTCCTGCGCGTGTATCCGCGCAGTCGCCTCGGCGCCGGAGAGCGCGGGCATCTGGAGGTCCATCAGCACGACGTCCGGCTTCAGCTCGTGCGCTAGCCGAACGGCGTCGAGTCCGTTGTCCGCCTCTCCCACGACGTTCATCCCGCCGGCAAAGGTGAGTACGGAAGCGATGCCCATCCTGACGACCATGTGGTCGTCGGCGAGCAGGATGCGTGTCTTGGATGCTGTATCCCTCTTCATTCGTCCTCCGGCAGCTTGATCGTCACCTTCGTCCCGCGTCCCGGGGCGCTTTCGATTTCGACGGATCCGTTGACTGCGCGGATGCGCTCGCGGACACCCTGGAGTCCGAAGTGGCCTTCGCGCGGGCCCCGCGCGGCGGCCGGGTCGAATCCGTGTCCGTCGTCGCGCACCGAGAAGGAGATGCGTCCGTCGCGGCACTCGCCGGCGATCCAGACGTGTGCGGCGCCTCCATGCCTGATGGCGTTCACCACCAGCTCCCTCGTCATGCTCAGCACGGAATGCGTCGTCGACTCGGAGAGGCGGCTCCGCGGGACGTTGAAGCGGACTGCCGCCTTCACGTTCTTCGCGTAGGGCGCGATTGTGCGGCTCACCGCCTCGGACATGTCCTTTTCGTCGAACGTCCTGCTCCTGAGGTCCCACAGCCAGTCCTGGAGCTCGCGGCGGCACGAGGCGAGCATCAGCCGCGCCGAGGCGAGGAGCTTCGACACCGCTGCGGGGTTGCCGCCGTCGTTCGCCATGTCCGCCGAGTCGATCTGGAGCGCGACGCCGGTGAGCGTCTGCGATACGGCGTCGTGGAGCTCCGTCGCGAGACGGGTGCGCTCGTCGATCTTCGCCTTCGTGCGCACGTGCGCCACCTGCTCGTTCAGAAGCTGCTGCCCTCGCCGGTTGTAGCGGATTCGCTGTATGACAAGCGCGATGGTGACGATGGCGACAAGGACGAGGAGATTGATGGAGAAAATAATCATGCCCCTGAGCATCAATGTCTTGCGCCGCTGTTCGCTGCGCGCTTCCGGCCAGTCCAGGATGGTGATTCCGTCCTTGTGGAGCGGGACGATCGTTATCCCCTTGAACCTCGGGACCGACGACTTCTCCGTGTCTGGAGCGAAGACCGGTTCGCAGACGCCTGTGACGCGGAGGTTCGCGTTGAACCCCGCAAGCCGCGGGTCCACGGCGCGCTTCGACATGTCTACGGCGGCATAGTTGCCGTTGCTCGCGAGCCAGACGTGCGTGCCCATGTGGATTATGTCCGGGGGATGCCACGCATCCCCTGTGAACGAGACGATGCGCCTCCTGTACTTGTCGTCGTACCGCGCGCGGCTGTGTGCTTTGCTGAGGGTCGTGTTCCATACTTCCGGCGGCGGCAGGGCCTTCGCCTCGGGTGCCGGGGAGAGGACGACGTCGTGCATCTGCAGACCGCCGCATTCGAAGGATACGAATCCGGTCGCCGCGGCCATCGTGTCCATTCGCGGCCTCTTCGCGTTCTCCTGCATGATCATCTTCACTATGGAGCCGTCGGCGACTTCCATAAACACGGCCAGCTTGCTCTCCGCGACCAGCAAGCCCTCGAGCCTCACGCGGTGCAGGTACGCGCATTCGGCCTCGCGCCTCGCGAAGGCCTCCGCGTCGCTCGGGTCGTCCGCGAACACGGGAGCGGCGTCCGGCGCGGGTTTTATCGTCCGAATTCCCTCTTCGCCCGTTGGCGACAGGTGCAGCCCCGAGAACCCGAGCGAGCGGTCGTTTGCCTTGACGGGCCCGTGCACCTCCACTTCGGCGTCGGTGAGGGCGAGCAGCCTGTCAAGGGGAAACTTGTCGTCCATCACGGACACCAGGACGCCGCCGGACGGAGTCCGCAGCGTGAACCAGTTTCGCAGCGGCCTTGCCTCGCTCTGCATGACGGACGACACTACGCCGGTGACCGTCGCGATGTCGCCGATGCCCGCGCCTATGCATGTGCAGGACGCGAGAACTGCCGTGGCGAGCGCGGCCAGATGTGTACTCGTCTTCAGGTCCAATAGTTTCTCAGAATTTCCGCCCGGGCGCAAGCGTTGCCCCACCCCCCCGATCGGGGAGTTGCTGGACATCGGCGCGATTTCCTATGATGTCGGCGCCATACGACATATGGTGTCGACAATCCGAAAAGGAGAGGCTCATCTGGGTGCGGCAAGGAAAAGAAGAGACGACCATATCTGGGGCAAAATAATGGCGGTTTTATGTTGCCAACCGCCTTCGCGAGACTTGCACCTTCGCCTGGGTTGGTGCTACGTGCAAAAGGGGAATTTGATCGGGCGGATAGGCATTTTACAAATTGGACCAGGTGACTTTGAGCATGGGGTGTGATATTATATTGCACATCGGATTGTGTAAATTTGCTCAATGTGGTTAGTGGTAGATAGAAATTGAGGTCATCATGTATAAACTGAAGACACAAGGAGGAACTTGAGATGACTAAATTGTACAGAGCGGCTGCGGTATTGGTGTTGCTGTTATTGTCGGGATGCCTTTTAATAAGGGAGGATTACACGCCACTGTTTGAAAGGCATGACGCGTTTGTGACGGCCAGGCATTCTGAGGCTGCCTCCAGACGACAAATGGAGCGTGCTTGGTTCGAATTGTCTAAGCCGCAGGTGGACTTGTATCTCGTAAGGGCGATACTGGACCGTGCATGGATACGCTCTCCGGACAGTTATGAGCCTGTTTGGGGGT
>JAFRJH010000340.1 GCA_017432385.1 Kiritimatiellia bacterium | reverse complement strand
TGCCGCGCTGGTCGATGGAGACCGACTCGGAGGCAAGAGTCGCATTGGGTGCGGACGCGACAAGCGCGTCCCTCCCGAGTCCGGTCACGCGCGAACGGTGGACGCCCATGAGCTGGGACGCCGCTGAGTCGTCCTCGTGGATCGACCACTGGCGGCTCTCGCGCCACCACGCGCCGTCGATGGAGACGTAGCGGGTCGCGTTCGACGAGATGAGATCCGGGCCGCTCAAGTCGATGGCGTTGTTGAAGTTGCGGTTGTCGACGATGGCAATGCGGTCGTTGAGTTCGTCGTAGAGGTAGATTGTCTCACGCAGAGGCGCTGAGACGCAGAGAGCGGGGTCGGAGTTTGTCCGTGTATAAAGAGAGCGGATCGAGACAAGGCGGCCGGCGGCATCGTAGAGGTTAGAGGTGACGAGTGTAGAGCCGCCATAGCCGGGGCGGGATTCGGAGATGCTGCGGCCGAGGAAGTCGGTCTCGCTTCTTGACCAGCGAGCGGACGCGAGGCCGTTCGTGCCCTCGCAGGTCGTCGATGCAAACGGCGCGTGGACCTCGGTCGACTTCAAGACGCCGTTCAAGAACATCGCCTTGGTCGAGCCGTCGCGGTACGAGACGACGGTATTCGTGACCGCGCAGTCCGTTCCCGCCGCGCGGATGGTCGTGCGGATCTCGCCGCCTTCGGGGGAAATGTCGTAGAGGTAATCCGTCCGCACGCCGTCCTCGCCGACGTTCCACATGAGGCGTCCGGCGTCGTTGTAGCAAGAAGCGGACGATTCGACCAGCGCGGCACCCTGTCCGGAAATGCCATAGCGCGTGACGTTCGTCGCATTGCCTGCGAGGTCATATGACCAGAGAGTTGTGATTGTGCCAGAGGTCGAGGACACGCGCCGCTTCTGGGCGTCGTATGCGTATTCGGTCAGGATGCCCTTCGCGTCGAGCGTCCAGTCCTCTCCGCAGCAGCCCCACTGCGCCTCCTCGATGTCGCCGTTCGAGCTTTCGCTCCTCACGACGCGCCCCACCAAGTCGCGCTCGTAGTCCGTCCACGCAAGGAGCTCGCGCCCCTCTGCGGTGACGAGCCACGTCTCCTCGCGCTGGATGTCGCCCTTCAGGTTCGCGACGTTCCTGAAGACCGTCGTCTTGTAGGGAACGCCGTTCGTCGCCGAGAGCGGCGCGGTGAACGACTCCGTGGTGCGGGTCGAGCCGGTCAGCTCGTACGACCAGCGCGTGGCGAGTCCGTCCTCGGCAATGCCGAGCACCGGACGTCCGGCGTTCGCGTTGCGCCAGTGGTACCATGTCGTCGCGCGCATCGCGCCCTCCGCGCCGTACGCCGCGCCGGCGGACGCCGCGCGCTCGGAGACGACGACGCGCTGCGTTACGGAATTGTCGTCCGTGACGAGGAACTCCGCATAGTAGCGGCGCGAAGTCTCCGCCCAGCCCTGTGCGTCGCTGCCGACGCGCACGACCGTCGCCCTCGCCGCATAGGGCGAAAGCGATCCGTTGTCGCGGAAATCAACCGGACTGTAGCTGTACAAAGTCTCACGCACAACACCATTATATCCTATTACGGCCTTTCGCGCACCAAGAATCGGCGCCGTGTCGCCGAACGGCTCGGTCTCGGACGCGACGCGTCCGTTGGCGTCGTAGGCGTAGAGAATCCAGGAGCCGTCGGGACGGACCGTCGAAAGCGTCCTTCCCGCCGCCGCGCCGGACTCGACTGGCGCATGCCAGGTCGTCTGGGCGGATGCGCCAGTGCCGATGGTTTCGCGGACGATGAAGCCGCCGCCGGAGGCGAGATTGCGCTACTCGCGCTCCGTGGCGATGCCGCCACGAGTTTCGCTGACGATGGTTCCCGACGAAGAGCGGACGTCGCGCCGCGTGCGGCGCTCGACGAGCTCCATCGGCGTGACCGTCAGGTCGTAGACCTCCATCGTCCATTCGTCGCCGCCCTTGGTCCAGACCGTCCGGCGACGCGGCGTTCCGTTGCGGCTCTCGACGAGCGCAAACTGCGTCGCGCCGGGAATCATCTCGTATTGAGCGAACGCGGACTCCTCCCCTGCGCGGGTGAAGGAAAGGCGCATTGTCCCGTTAGTCGTCTCCACGTCAAGCCGTCCGTCCGGGAAGGTCTGCGGCGCGACATTGGGCAGCACCGAGGTGTCTTCAAGGACGAACGAGAGCCGCGACTTCGAGCCGCCCGTCTTCGTCCTTCCGAGTCCGAAGGAAATGTCCACGCTGCCGATCGCATTCTCGTTGTCGCCCGCCGAATCGCAGGTAGTGCACCTGCAGCCCGCCACCGTTATGGTGTTGGAAATCGCACAGCAGGAATGCATGGGGTCCGTCAATTCCACCGTTATAGTGCCCTCCGGGCACTCTTCAGGAATCGTCATCTTCCATTCGTTGAAGCCGGTGGACGCCAGCGAGACCTCAGGCATCTCAAGATTCTTGTCCTTGGCCTTGGCGTCGACAATCACAAGCATGTGCGCCCTGTCCGCCGGAAGGCCGTCAGTATTGGAGAAGACCACTGCGCTCCCCGGTGCGTATCCTTCCTCGTCTTCCGAACCGGCTCCCGCCTCGGACGAAACAATCAGATTTCCTAGCGAAGCGAATATCACTTGATGGACCACCTGCGGTTCGTCGCCGTCGGGTTCTCCGTTGCCGTTGCAGTCGAACCAGCCGATGACGGAATTTCCCGCAATTCTCGTCGATCCTTTGTACTTCGACGGAAAGAGGTCCTGCGTCGCGCCTCCAAGCGATCCCATCGTCTCGAACGGATTCGCAGTATCGGAGAAGCATCCGCACCCGCCGATGTGGAGATCTCCGACATCGACTACGTCGAAATAGGCAGTCGCCTCTCCGCCGCGGGCATAGGCTGTAATCGACGCGCCCTCGCGTGGTTCCACGCCCTGGAGCCAGACGGTGTCGCCGTTTTGCTGGGCGATGGCCGCCCCGTCAACCTCGAAACGCAGTATCGAATCGCACTCGGCGTGCGCGCGGAACATGTGGTTTGAATGCGTCGAAGAAGTGCAGCATATCGGACCGCCGCCGGCTATCGTGACTTCGTTGTCGAATGTTGCATCTCCCGAGTACGAAGCGCCCAATGTCTGTCCGCATAACGGCATGGTTGCCGAGAGCGTAAACGTGCAGCCCGCGGATGCGTTCGTGCCGCAGGGAATGGATGCGAACGCGCCGTCGCCGGAATAGGACTCTTCGCCTGTAGTGGCCTTCCACTTTATGGACGGCGAGATTTGATACTCTCCCGTCTCCACCACCTCGTCCGGCATGCACGCTCCGTCGCCGGACCAGCGGAGGACCTTGCACCAACTCTCTACTGCCTTGCTGACGTTGGTAAGCGAGAACGTAAATCCCTCGCATGTCGCCGTCCCAGCCACGCCACCTGCCGACGGCGGAAGGTGGCTCGTGCACACCTTGACCTCTTCGCTGCTGCATTTCGGATCATCTATTGTAGGATTGCAAGCAGCATATGCAGCCAGTCCAACCGACAGCAAGACACCCGTAACGGCAACACCGACAATCAACGTACCCCTGTTCTTCACGGCAACACAGTTCTTCATCATCATATCCTCAAAAATTCCTTTTCGACCCATTCACTCAACGAAGCTCGGGCGGCAGGGTTCCGTTTCCGTAGACCGCCTCGCCGATCCGCACGCCGTTCTGGTAGACCTCGACCGTGTGGCATGCGGCGGACATCTCAATCGCCTTCACGAGATCGAAGAACACTACGCCGCACTCGTCGAAGTCAGTCGCCCGAATGCGCCGCTCCAACGAGAAGTCGGGGAGCGTAACCGACGACGTGTACGGCCTTAGCCTGAACTCCACGTCATTCGGTGCGCCGTACTGCCGCATAAAGCAGCGGCACGTGTCCGTCTCGTCGGTGGACCTGATGCGGTATGCGACGTTGCCGTACGAGTCTACCGCCCACATGGGGGCGATGTGCGCGACGTCAAGGACCGGTCCGCCCTCACCCACCCTGGCGGCGATGCGGCGCTCGCCACGGGTGTCGTCGACCAAAAGCCCGGACAGCCCGCCCTCGGAAAGTGTCATGCGGGTGCAGGCGTCGGTCTGGACGGCGACGCCGGGCTGGAGACCCGGGCATCGCCACTGCCGCGACACGCCGACCACGCACGACGGAGAGGTTCTGGGGAATGCGCCACCGACGCAGGTGACGGACATTTCGCCGGTCGTTACGTCGCCGGTGCCTCCGGATCCGTGCCACACGGCGCGCACGGCGAAGTCGCCGGGACGGGCGAACTCGAGCGCGGCGCTTCCGCCGACGGCATAGCTGCATGCCGACACCCCGTTGGTCAGCACCTCGACCGTTCCGTCCAAGGCCTGCGCGGGGCCGCCCGCAAACAACAGCGAGTCGCCGGTCCTAAGCGCGATGTCGTCGCCTCCGGCGAAGAGGTCGGTAGCCGTCCACCCGACCGCAATGTTCGTTGCAACCAGCCCCTCGAACAGGACGGCGGCGGAGACCTGCCCGGTAGGCGAGAGCGGGAGGTCCAGGTACCAGCTGTCGCCGACGCCAGGCCTGATTTCGCCCGCGTCGGACGAGACCAGCCATGGGAACACGGCTGATCCCTCGATGAAGGCGGGCGACACCCGAGAATCGAATGAACCTTCGGGAATCGAGTTCCTGCGGCGCACGATGTCGGCGAAGTCCGCGCCCGAGACGGCGTTCACATGGAGGAAGGCCGCCTCGGTTCTCGCCCTGAAGTCGGGATTGCACCACTCGACCGAGACCACGTGGACGCCCGGTGGAAGCACCGGGGTGTAGAAGACGGTCTGGACGAGGTTGGAGCAGTCGAAGGGAACGTCTCTGAACGCCACATACCTCCCGTCGACGCGAAACACCGTCCTTGTGGTCGCGCAGGGCGGGCGCTTGATGCGTCCATAGTCCCGCCACGAGTCCAGCATGCCGACCGTCACCATGTAGGACTGCGGCGTCACGGACGTAAAAGAGGCCGACCTTCCGTCCGCTCCGGGAATGACCACTACGGAAGCCCCTGCCGCGACAGAGTCGGCCACGGTCGGGTCGGTGCCCAGCTGCCGCCGCTCGTCGTAGTCGCTTATCCCGTCGCCGTCGGTGTCGGCCAGATTCGGGTCGGCGCCGGAGGCGAACTCCTCCAGGTTGCGGAGTCCGTCGCCGTCGGCGTCGGCGAGCGAGTCGTCGGCGAAGGGGCAGAGCCCGTGGGCGAGCTCCCAGGCGTCCGGCATGCCGTCGGAGTCTGTGTCGGGGCTCGTCGGGTCCGTCCCCGCGAGGAACTCGGCGAGGTTCGTTATTACGTCGCCGTCGGCGTCAAGCGCGGCGTCGGCCGGGTCCGCGGGGTCGAGTCCGTACAGCGCCTCCCACCAGTCGGGCATCCCGTCGGAGTCTGAATCGGAGACTACACCTCCCTCTGCGTGGAACAGGAACCGCGCGGGGACGACGTCGAACGGATATCCGGGGAGCGCCCATGCGAGCTCGAGCCCGGCGTCGCCGATGTTCTCGAAGTACTCCAGCCGGAGCGCGTGGAATCCGCGCGAAAGCGGGACCGATCCCGTCTTGGACTCCAGCATGCCGTGGAGACCGTCGTGGTCCACCACCGCCGCGCCGTCGACGTAGAGGATGGAGCCGTCGTCGGAGGTGAGCCGCAGGTCGTAGAAGCCGGCCTTCTCGACCCACACGAACCCCCTGAAGACGGCGGCGAAACGGTTCGTGAGCGACGCGGGCGCGCCGGCGAAGGCCCCGGCGGACCTCGGGAACGCGATGCGGTCGACGACGCCGGACGCGACCGGCGAGAATGCGGCGAAGTCGGGCATCGACGACAGCGCCGACTGGAACGCGTAGTACTCAACTTCGAGTCCGGAGGAGAACCCGAACGACCGGTCTTCCGGCGACATGTGGCAGAACGCCTCCGCCGGCACGACCTCGCGCGCCAGGCCGGGTCCGGACCATTCGAGCTTCAGCGCCTCGGAGCCGGCGTTCTCGTAGTAGAGGATCTCGACCGTCTTCCATCCGGCGGTCAGGGCGACGGATTCGGAGCGAGTACGCTCCTGGTGCGGCGAGGGATCGGAGAGGACCAGCGCTCCGTCCAGCAGCAGCCGAACGCCGTCGTCTGAGGTCAGGAAGAATTCGTAGGTACCGTCCGCCGGGACGTCGACCATGCCCGTCAGCCGGCAGGCGAAGCGGTCGCCGGGCGCGGGTCCGCCGGCGGGCCACGGCGAGTCAGGGAAGTCGACGACCGAGACGACCGCGGTGGCGGACGGCATGAAACCCTCGAAGCCAGAGGGCTCCACGAGGTCGCACGGAGTCCGCCAGAACTCGACGTACAGGCCCGGCTCCGCGAGAGGCGGCGTCTGGGAGCGGAGCGGCGGCGAACCTTCCGCGCGGCTGCCGGAGCCGCCGTCGCCGGGGGCTGCCGCCCTTCCGTCCGAGGACGCCGTGACGAGATACATCCGGGTGGCGCCAGGACCAGGCATGCAGTCGAAGAGAAACGATTCGTCCGGCGATGCGCCGCCGCCCGCGAAAGGCAGCCAGCCGGAGGCGTCCTCGCCGTCCTGGACGTCCGCGGAGAGGACGTCGTAGCCGGAATCAGGCGACGTCACGCCGAGGACGACGAGCGATCCCGACGGGTCGGCCCACAGGGAGGAGAACCGGGGTCCGCCGGCAGAAGCCGCCAGATTGGTCTCGATGCCGGAGCACGAGACGGCCACCATGTCGTCGGCCGGCAGCGACGCCGAAAGCCCCGCCAGGAGACCGGTCAATGCAAGTCGAGAAAAGTTCGTCTGTGTTTTCATGCCGCTACTATAGCACAAATCCAGCGGCTTTAACTTATCGTCAAGTTATCGTTTGCGGGAAAATTGCTCTTGAAGTTATTGTCCTCGATAATTTCGCGTGGCACGGGGCGTCCGCTAAATGGCATAATAGGGGCAAAAGGGTTATTGATACAGTAGGATTGATACAGTAGCTCATGCCAGCTTGTACTCCTGCCTAGGCGACATAGGATTGTCCGGGCCGGTTCTTGCGACAAGCCCCTTCTCCATCAGCGGCGTTATGTAGTACCTTGAGAAATGTATCCGGCTCCTGTCAGCGCCACCGCGCGGTCCTTCTCCTCGTCGTCGAGGAAGATCGCGCGGTGCGCAAGACGGCTGACAAGGTGATAGCACCTGTCCTGCCCTATCAACCTGTTTTTCCTCATGCGGCTATTATACCAAACTCCGGTTACTCTTTTCTTCTATTTGCTTTTGCCCCCAACTTTCCTGAAACATATATAGTCACAAACATTGCCACTATGCGTCGTTATTGGAACCCCCAAATACAGGCCGTTCGAATCTTTTCTTAAGTAAAAGTTATACTCATATTCAGTACCACTTACTATTGAATAGCAGACGACTTTCCACTCCCAGTCATCTTCAACCGCACTCGTATCATGCTCTAACCATAAATCCTTGCGCGCCACCACACTCCACTTGCCGATTCCCCCTGCAGTTACGGTTTTTTCAAAAAGGGTCACGTCATATCCATACCTGTCCTTCCACCACGGGTCTTTAGCCGAAACATAATCCCAGAAACAATGAATGCGCGCGATTCCATTAGTTTGCAGCTGAAGATAATGTTTATCCGATAATGAGTCCGAAGAATATCCAAACACCCTCTGACAATAGGCAATGGATGCAGTATCCATGCTCCAAGTGCCACCGCAAAGTTCAACAATGTCTCCATGCGTCATCCCTTTTTCAGGATGAAACGGACTATCACACCCGCCTGAGAGCATGAATGCGCCAAGAGCAACCGCGTAAGTCATTTTTCCAATCCGCATAATTTTTTCTCCCACTGCTCGTTTATATGGGCGGTCACTTCTGGGCATGACGCCCCAAACACGCCATTGTAGACAAACGAAAAGGGTAATGCTAAGAGATTATATCGAATACCCGGCCAATTAAGCCAGCTCCTATCAGGGACAAAGTCAAACTTATCGGTGAAATCCAACTCTACGGAGAAACTAAGCTGGTTACTATGGGGTCAGGCCCCATCGTAACAAGACATTGGTCTTCCACCAAAACATTATACATCTTCTACTTACTGCCTTGGCAATGTTACGACTCTTTCTATGATAAGCTCAGTACTTAATCTAATCTCAGCACCCAAATGGCCAAACTTAAACACCAGACTCCGAGCACCAGATTCATATCTTTTCATCTTGATGCTTTGCGATTCCATTTCAATGTCCGATCCGCGCCAGACACCGCTCCTGAGAAACGTCCCGTCGCATCTGCTCAGCCGCCAACAGCACACCAAGGGGGCATCGTCACCGCATTCTGATGCCAGAATCGCATACTCAAGGACAAGCCTATCTCCACCTTCATAGTTTCCGTCGCTAAACACCAGCTCTTTGCCGGTGCCTAGCGCACGAAACAGTTTCTTTCCTCCGGAGCGGACGATCATCGACCCCTCGCCCAGGCGATCAAGCTCGTCCTGCACCGTCTTGACGAACGACGGAGCATCTTGGCCATTGCCTGACGAGTCATTCCGAATGCGAGAAACAAGGCGCTCGCACGACACTGGCTTCATCTGTACACATTTATCCATGCTACCGCCGGGCTTGCCTCCCCTGCCACCTCCGACAATCCACGCCGTCGCATTAACAAATCCATACCAACGTCCAAGCTTCGCCTTCCTCGACTCACCGTAATTACAGCGTGTCTCGCAATCCGTCTCCAACAGTATGTTCGTCGCGCCAGCTGATCCATTGGCGTCAACTGCCGACACATATGGAAGAATTGCACCTATCATTTCGCCGCCCCTGCAACACACCCACGCACGCAATTTCGACGGCAGCGCCACAGTGTCAGATTCCGCATGCTCCTCGGGAACAAACGGCGAGATCTCCAGGCTTCGGATCTCCACGGACACTCCGGCATGCGCACAACCAATGAGCAAGACAAAGCTTATAGATATCAAGAATTTACAAACCAAGACTTTCATGGCTATTTACTCCCACATTTTACTAATTCAATGTACTGTATCAAAACAAAAAAGCCGTATCCCCCTCGGCGAGGCCGAGCGACGTAGTCGACGGGTTTTTTTGAAAACAAAAAAAGCCGGCGACGTCCTACTCTCGCACGGGCGAATCCCGCACTACCCTCGGCGATGGAGCCCTTAACTTCCGTGTTCGGAATGGGAACGGGTGTGACAGCTCCTCCATGGTCACCGGCAAAAAGCCTGAAGCCTGGGAACTAAAGAGAAGTACAACCCACAGACGGGACCGCGGG
>JAFRJH010000339.1 GCA_017432385.1 Kiritimatiellia bacterium | reverse complement strand
GCTACCGCCGCAAGGACGGCTTCGTCTACACGACGATCCCCGCCGACCTCGGGGCGCTCAAGGGCTGCGAGCCGATATACGAGGAGCTTCCCGGGTGGCAGTGCGAGACCTCGCACTGCACCGACTACTCGGAGCTGCCCGAGAACGCGAAGAAGTACATCAACCGCATCCTCGAAATATGCGGCGGCCAGCTCGGCGTCCTTTCCGTCGGCGCCGGACGCGAGAACACTCTCAGGATCGGAATCTGACCGCTCCGGTGGGATCGGGTAGGTTAGAGCATCTCGCCGTCATCATGGACGGCAACGGCAGGTGGGCGAAGAGGCGCCACCTGCCGCGCCTGATGGGGCACCAGGCGGGGGCCGACGCGCTGGACCGCACGATGCACTGGTGCAAGGAGGCCGGAATAAGGTATCTCACCGTCTACGCCTTCTCCACCGAGAACTGGAAGCGCTCCAGTGACGAAGTCTCCGGACTCATGAAGCTCCTCTCCCACTTCATAAAGTCAAAGGAGAAGGAGCTTGTCGACAACGGAGTTGCATTCCGCGTGATCGGCCGTCGCGAGGACCTCTCGCCGAGGCTTCAGAAGGAGATCGCCGCGCTGGAGGAGAAGACGAAGGGCGGGGATTTCACGCTTGTCGTCGCGCTTTCCTACGGCGGACGAGACGAGATTGTGCGGGCCGCTAAGAATTTTAACGCAGAGGCGCAGAGGCGCAGAGAGCATGGAGAGTCTGTTGAGGATGAAGCGGTGTTCTCCTCCTGCCTCGATACCGCTGGGATTCCTGATCCTGATTTGATCGTGAGAACGTCGGGCGAGCTGCGGCTCTCCAACTTCCTCCTCTGGCAGGCGGCGTACGCCGAGTTCTACTTCTCCGACGTCCTCTGGCCCGACTTCGACAAGCAGGAGTTCGACAAGGCGCTCGCGAGCTTCTCGAGGCGCGAACGCCGGATGGGAGGGAGAAAAGGTGAAGGCGAAGGTTAGGGTAAAAGGCGAAGGTCAAGCTGGAAGTTAAGGATTTTGAGAGAGTGGCAACGACATGAATCCGATACTAAAGAGAACATTGACGGGGCTTTCCGTGGGGGCGGTTGTGATCTCCGCGGCGCTCTTTGCGCCGCCAGTCGCAATCAGGCCCGCCGTTGCGTGCTTGGCTTTTTTGGCGATAATCGAGTTCTGGTGTCTGCTGTTCAGGAAAAGCTCCGATGGACGCGGCAGTTGGCTCTACGGCATACCGCTTGTCGGCGGTACGGCAATCATTGCGTGGGGACTCTGGATGCTGGCAGGCATTCCGCAGCTGTATGGCGAGGCGACCTGCGGAGGTTTGCGGCTTGGCAACGTGATGCTCCTTTATGTAATTGCCATCGTGAAGTTCTCGGATGTCGGGGGCTTTGCGTTTGGCCTCACTTCCGCGAAGCTGATGAAAGGCGGCAACCACAAGCTGTGCCCGACGATCTCCCCGAACAAGAGCTGGGAGGGGCTTGCGGGGTCCGTCTTTGCCTCGTGCCTCGTCTCCTGCTGCTTCATGGGCGCGACGCACTTCGGCGTCCTCAAGTCGCTCGCATGCGGCGTGACCGCGGCGATCGTGGGGACGGCCGGCGATCTCGTAGAGTCGAAGTTCAAGCGCTGGGTGGGGGTCAAGGACTCTTCGACGATGAAGATCACGAACGGCATGGGCGGGTTCCTCGACATGGTCGACTCGCTCCTCTTCGCGCCCGCCGTGCTCTATTTCCTCATGGGGCTCGAGTTCTGACATGACGCGCTCGCGCGAGGCGTGGGCGAGGTTCCTGGCGACGCGGGTCGTCGGGGTCTTCGTCGACGCCGCCGTCGTGGCGCTCGCGTATCTCGCGGCCGTCGCGCTGAGGTTCGACTTCGCCGAGCCGACGTCCATCGGCGGCTGGGGCGCGATCGCGCGCTCGTACGTCACGGTGTGCGTCGTCCATCTCTCCTCGCTGCTCGTGTTCGGCTGCTACAGGCTCGCGTGGCGGCGGATCCGCGGAGTCGAGCTTCCCCGCTATGTCGGCGCGACTGCGTTTGCCTGCGCGGTTCTCACGGCGATGCGGTTCCTCATGCCGGAAGTCACGCTGTCCCACATCCGGCCGCCGTACTCGATAACGATCATCTGCTTCTTCCTCGCCACGATAGGCGTCGTGGGAGTGCGGGTGCTGTGGCGCGTCTACTGGACGAGCCGCGTCAAGGAGGACGCGCTTCTCGAGCGCAACGTCAAGCACTTCGACGACACGGTCGCGCGGCGCTTCCTTGCCGGGAAGACCGTCATGGTGACCGGCGCGGGCGGGTCGATCGGCTCGGAGATCGTCCGGCAGGTCGCCGCCGCGGGCGCGAAGAAGGTGCTGATGGTCGAGCGCGGGGAGAACGCGCTATACGAGATCAACCGGCGCATGAACGACGCGCGCTGCGTTCCGCTGATGTACGACGTGAACGACAGGGGCAAGATGGACGCGCTGTTCGCGGCCGAGAAGCCGGAAGTGGTTCTCCATGCGGCGGCGTACAAGCATGTTCCGATGGTCGAGATGAATCCCGAGGAGGGGTGGCGCAACAACACGGAGGCGACGCGCGGGCTCGCGGAGCTCGCGAAGGCGCATGGCGTGCGCCGCTTCGTCCTCGTCTCCACCGACAAGGCCGTCAATCCCGTGTCCGTC
Source organism: Kiritimatiellia bacterium (assembly GCA_017432385.1). Classification (GTDB taxonomy): domain Bacteria; phylum Verrucomicrobiota; class Kiritimatiellia; order RFP12; family UBA1067; genus UBA1067. The sequence goes on along the minus strand of JAFRJH010000339.1, from coordinate 4,734 downwards.
ATGGGCAGGACGAAGCTCGCCGCCGAGCAGGCGATCATGGCCCTGAACGACGCCCCCGCCCCTCCGTCTCCCCACTCCACTACTTCCTTCTGCGCTGTCCGCTTTGGAAACGTCTTCGGGTCTTCGGGTTCGGTGGTCCCGCTCTTCAAGGAGCAGATAGCGAAGCGCCGGCCGGTCACCGTGACGCATCCGGACATGAAGCGCTACTTCATGACGATCGAGGAGGCGGTCTCTCTCGTCCTGCAGGCCGCCAGCCGCGACGAAAGGGCGATCTACACGCTCGACATGGGCGAGCCGGTGCGGATACTCGACCTCGCCGAGGGGATGATCGAGCAGGCGGGGTACAGGCCCTACGTCGACATACCGGTCGTGTTCACGGGCGTCCGCCCCGGGGAGAAGCTTTTCGAGGAGATCGACGTCTCCGAGCGCTCTGCCTACAAGACCGACATGGCCAAGATCTACATCACGAAGCCAGACGTGCGTTCGTAGCCCGCCTCCGCCGCGGTTTCCCGTGCCCGATTGCCCTGAGACGCGGGATTTGGTATAATTTGCGGACTTGAATTTCAAAGGAGTGAAAGATGGCAGATACGGAAGCGTTGGTAGGACAGTTGAACGAGTGTGCGGAGAAGCAGGACTTCGAGGGCGCGTTCGGGCTTGTGAAGGCGAACAAGGCGGAGTTCGACAAGAAGATCCGCGCGGCGGGGATCCGCGATGCATTGAAGAAGACGACAAAGGATCGCCTTCTTCTTTCTTTTCTGGACGGCGTCGAGTTCGGTGCGCGTCCGCTCGACGAGTCGCTCGTCCGCCTCGAGAAGCTGGTGTACTTCAACTCGAAGACGCCCGGCGACGCCGGCGTGCTCGTCCTGAGCAAGGCATGGGGCCTCGGCAGGGTCAGAAGGCTTGACTACTTCTACAAGCGCATCACGGTCGACTTCAAGACCAAGCGCGGCCACCAGTTCACGTATGCAGCTGCGTGCGACATGCTCGAGCCGGCCCCCGACGGCCATATCCTCGTCCTGCGCGAGGTCGACCCCTCGGCGTTCGAGACGATGCTCAAGGAGAAGCCTGGCGACTTCGTGAAGGCCGTGCTGAAGAGCTACGGCGACATGCCCGTCACACGCCTCGAGGACATCTGCGTTCAGAACGGCTTCGTGAAGGCCGTCAACTGGAAGAAGTTCTGGGACGGCGCGCGCGCCGCGCTCAGGCAGGACAACCTCGTCGAAATCCCGGCCCGCCGCGCGGACCCCATCCGCCTCAAGGCCTCGGTCGAGGACTACGGCGACGGGTGGCTGACGGCCTTCTCCCACGAGACCGACCCCAAGCTCATCCTCGCCGGGGTCCGCGAGTTCGTCTCGCAGGGGAAGTTCAAGACGGCGGACGACGACACGCGCAGGAAGGTCGAGGAGCGTCTCGCTTTCGCCGTGACGGCGGCGCGCAAGGTGGACGACGCGCTCTACGCGAGGCTCGCCTGCCAGGTCGTGGAGCTCGGCTTCTCCAATCCGCCCGCGGCTGACATGCGCGGCTACCTCTGGGAGAGGAAGCGCTACGTCAAGGCCGCGGCCGAGCTGCCGGCGCGCGAGGTCGGCGCGATGATCGCGTTCCTCGCGGACACCGAGGAGTCGAAGGCGAAGCTCTACGCGACGATCCCCGACTTCTGCTTCACGGCCGTGGCCGACATCGCGTCGCGCTTCGGCGCGGAGGAGGCGTGCCGCAGGGCGATCGGCGGATTCATGAAGGAGTCTCAGGCCCCTGCGACGCTGACGACCCTCATCGTCGGCAAGATCGAGCAGTTCGGCTCGTTCGAGTACGCGGACGTCCCGGTGGACGGCAAGAAGATCAAGGTCCTCAAGTCCTACAGGCTCTGGGACGAGCTTCCGCCGGTCTCCACGATCCTCACGCACGCGATCGCGCTCGGCGAAGGCCGCCGCGGCGGCGAGACGCTCAAGATGCAGAACATCGTCCGCAGGCTCTTCGGCGACAAGACCTGGCTCAAGAAGATGTTCGACCTCCTCTCGCCCGCGGACAAGGCGCTCTTCTTCGAGCGCTTCCAGGCGTCCATCGCGTGGGATCCCTCGACCCACCATACGATCGTGGTGCGCATGACCCACATAGTGCCGGACCTCGAGTGCCACCTCGTCAAGGTCGAGAAGAAGAAGGAGTACGCGCGCGTCACGTCCTTCCGCAGCTTCGCCCTCAGGAAGGCCGAGTACCTCAAGCTCATCAACGAGGACATGCCCGCCAACGTGAAGCGCATCGAGTTCACGAAGAGCTACGGCGACCTCAGCGAGAACGCGGAGTACCAGTACGCCAAGGACGAGCAGCGCGCGCTCATGCAGAAGCAGACGCTCATGCAGCAGGATCTCGAGACCGTCAATCCCGGCGATTTCGCGGACGCGACGACGGACGAGGTTATGCCCGGCGTCACGGTCGTCGTCGAGGCGAAGGAAGGCACTAAGACCTACCACATCCTCGGCGAGTGGGACAACGACGTCGAGAAGGGCATTCTCTCGTCGAAGACCCGCCTCGCGCAGAATATGCTCGGCAAGAAGACCGGCGACCAGTTCGAGCTCCCCGGGGCGGAGGGCGAGGTCGCGTTCGGCAGGATCGTGGAGATCCGTCCGCTGCCCGCGGAAATTCGCGAGTGGATGAAGCTTCCCGCGGGCATGCAGATATGATATAATGGTCGCGTTCAAGCGATCCAGCACACAGGCCGAGGAATCGGCGGAAGGAGGTTGTCATGGGATTCAGCATTTCCGACGCGCCCGCGAGGCGCAAACCCGCTAAGAAGCCGGCGGCCAAGAAGCCCGCCGCGAAACCTGCCGCGAAGAAGCCCGCCGCCAAGCCGGCGGCAAAGAAGCCTGCCGCGAAGCCCGCGGCCAAGCCGTCTGCCGCCAAGCCGGCGGCAAAGAAGCCTGCCGCGAAGCAGGAGAAGAAGGAGACTGCCCGCGTTCCCCCGAAGATCGCCCGCAAGCCGCCTACGATCGTCAAGCCCGCGCCGCGCACCGTCGAGGAGGTCGACACGGCCAAGGCCGTCGCGTTCGCCATGTCGATCGCCCAGGAGATGAAGCAGTCCGCGCGCAACGCCGACGCGAAGCGCGAGGCGAACGAGATCCGCCTCGCGCGCCGTCCGACCACGCGCACCCAGGGCAAGAACACGGCCAAGTTCCCGGCCGCCGACCTCAAGGATTTCCGCAGGCGCCTCATCGAGGCGCGCGAAAGCGCACTCTCGGGCGTCGACGCGATGAAGGCGACGGGCTTCAACGAGTCCGACGACCACGAGGCCGACGGCGGCGACGGCACGAACCAGACGCTCCGCCTGCAGGCGCTCGGCCAGATGGGCCAGATCAACCGCACGATCCAGCAGATCGAGGAGGCGCTCCACCGCATCGACGACGGAACGTACGGCGTCTGCACGGTCTGCGGGCAGCTGATCCGCAAGCCGAGGCTCCTCAACCAGCCCTTCGTGCTGACGTGCATGGAGTGCCAGTCGGAGATGGAACGCTCCCGGCGCGGCTGATGCGCAGGTTCTTCGCCATATTCACGATCGCCGTCCATCTCGCCCTGGCGGACGCCGTGGCGAAGGAGCTGGCGGTCGCGAAGCTGAAGGGCTGCGCGCCTTTCCAGGTGATACCCCGGCTCTTCGACCTCGCCTACGTCGAGAACCGCGGCTGTGCCTGGGGAATGCTCCAGGGCCGCGTGTGGCCTCTCGCCGTCTTCGCCGTCGTCGCCATGGCGTTCCTGGTGTGGAAGCGAGAAGAGGTGTTTCTCGCAAGGGAGTCCGGGTGGCGCCGGGCTTTCGGCAGAGTGGCGGAGTGCCTCCTCTACGCGGGGATCACCGGCAATCTCCTCGACCGCGTCTTCAGGGGATACGTCGTCGATTTCCTTGATTTCCACTGGGGTGTCCACCATTTCCCGTGCTTCAACCTCGCCGACGTCTACATATCGGTCGCGGCGGGGCTTCTGATCGCCGCCTCGGTCTTCTCCCGGAAACGCCAATGAGCGAGCGCGATGCCTACATCCTCGCCGGGCCGACCGCGAGCGGGAAGAGCGCGATCGCCGCCGCCCTCGCGCGGGAGATGGGCGCGTGGGTGCTGAGCGCGGACTCGATGCTCGTCTACCGTGGCATGGACATCGGCACCGCGAAGCCTTCCGCCGCCGAGCGCGCCGAGCTCCACATGGGCGGCGTCGACGTCGTCACCCCGGCCGAGGAGTTCTCGTCCGGGGCGTGGCTGCGGGCCGCGGCGGAATGGGCGCGGACTGTTCCCTCCGGCGTCCCGATCGTCATCGTCGGCGGGACGGGGCTCTACTTCTCGGCGCTTCTGAGGGGGCTTGACCGCAGGTGGGAGAACCCTCCGCCCGAGTATCCCGTGATTCGCATCGACCGCGCGGAGGTCCGCCGCCGCATCGCGGAGCGGCTGGACGGGATGTTCATGGAGGGGCTCGAGGAGGAGCGCCGCAGGCTTCATGCGGAGTATCCGGTCTGGTCGCGGACGGCTTCGCTCGCCATCGGCTACCGCGAGGGCGACGACCGCGCGAAGATACAGACTCGCACCTGCCAGCTCGCGAAACGCCAGGACACGTGGTTCCGCCACCAGGCGACGGCGATCTACGTGGAGCCGACGGTGGAGTCCGTCCGCAGCTGCTGGCGCGCGAGGGGTCCGTGGAAGGTCCGTTTCGGGACGGGCGCAGATTTGGTATAATAGAGCCTATGAAACGAATGGTGCATTTTGTGGC
>JAFRJH010000338.1 GCA_017432385.1 Kiritimatiellia bacterium | reverse complement strand
GTGGAACTCGTCCGGTTACGAGCCGGTCGAGACGTTGGCCGCCTACCGCGACCTCTGCGACATCGCGCTCGTCGACATGCGCTACGCAAGCGACGCGACGGCGCGCGCCGCGTCCGCCGCGCCCGGCTACATGCGAGTCCCCGGCAGCTTCCGCTCGCCGCTCTGGGACATCCACAGGCTCGACGCCTCCGGCGAGGTCGACAAGGGCGTCCACGACTGGAACAAGAGGAACCTCGAGTCCTACAGGGCGGCGTGGTACGAGCGCGAGGTGCAGGTCTCGCCGCGCGCGGACGGAAACGGCCGCACGTGGATCGTCTTCGACCATTTCAACGCCGACGTCGGGCGCGTCTTCTGGAACGGGGAGCTGGTGAATTCCTTCCGCCAGGACTTCAAGTCCTTCTCCATGGTCCCGAACCGCGTCCGTGTCGACGTCACCGACCGCCTCGCCGCCGACGGCAGGAACGTCCTCAGGGTGTACGTCGACCGCCACTACAGCGGGCTCTGGCAGGGGCGCCCCGCCATAGGCGACCACGGCGAGATATGCCTCGGCGACGTCTGGCTGGAGCGGACTCCCTCGCGGCTCCGCCTGAAGTCCGCCCTCGCGCTCCCTAAATGGCGCGGAGGAAAGACCGTCACGGTGCGCGTGCGCGTGGCGAACCCCGCCGGCGAGAAGGGCACGGCGCTCGTGAGGGCCTCGTTCGCGCGGCCGGACGGCGCGAAGGTCTTCGAAAGGGGCGTGGACCTGACCGGCGCCCCCGAGCAGGTGGCGTCATGGACCGAGCCCTGGCCGGACGCCGTCGCCGGTTCTGCGGAGGATCCGAAGACCTACGACCTCGACGTGTCGCTCCTCCGCGGCGGAAGCGCCGCGGACACGTTCCCGCGCCAGCTCTTCGGGTTCCGCGAGGCATGGGTCGAAAATGGCGAGCTCTGGATGAACGGCGTACACCTCAGGCTCAGGATGTGGACGAGCCCGTCCCTCGAAAGGCTCCGCTACTACTACGGACATCCCGATGCGGTCGGGCAGTACGTCGCCCACGCGAAGGAGCTCGGCTACGACACGATCCGCGACAACCCGTGGGGCAGGGGATCCATCGTCGGGCACTTCGAGTTCCTCGACGAGTGCGACAGGCGGGGTCTCTACAACCTCCACCAGATGCCGACGTACGAGGACGAGCCGCGCGGCGAGTATTCGCGCGAGGTCGAGAGGTTCTTCGAGGCCTACGGCGGGCACCCTGCGATAATCATGTGGTACACCGACTTCAACACGTGCGGGTATGCGTGGGGACAGGATCCGGCGAAGCTCACGGACGTAGACTACGATCCGCCGTCGAAGAAGCTCGCGCGCTCGAGGGCGCGCACCGCCGAGGCGACGATGCGCGCCCTGGACGCGACTCGCGAGTGCTTCCAGCACGCCGGCGCGAACATGGGCAAGATCTTCACGTCGATGAACTACCAGAGCTACGGAACTCCGCTCCAGGAGCAGGAGGACTGGCCCGCCCAGTGGGCGAAGGGCCACAAGCAGCCGCTGATGGTCGTCGAGAGCGCCTTCCCCTATCCGTGCCAGTTCGACCGGTTCGACGGACACGGCTGCGCCGAGCACCTCGGCGCCGAGCAGGCAGCGAGGTATTTCGGGCCGTCGGCCTTCGAGGCGGAGCGCTACCCCGTCCCGCATTCCGCGGCGCATCTCTGGCGCGTCGACCCCGCGACCGGAGAGGACCCCAACATGCTCCGGCTGTCGGACGCCCACTACCGCCGCGTGGTGAAGGCGTGGCGCGGCTACGGCGTGAGCGCGATCGGCGACTTCCCCGGCGGGCGCGACCACACGCGCACCATCCAGATGTTCGACGGACACTGCGTCGTATGGAGCGCTGGCGGCGACCCCAGGACCCCCGGGCTCAAGCCCGAGGTGACGGCCCCGAGGAGCGAGGTCCAGAAGCACATCCTCGGCGACTACTCGCGTCCCGACTACCTGCACGGGACCGTGAAGGAGTGCTTCGCGCCGCTCCTCGTCTTCGCGGGCGGCGACCCCGGCGACTTCACCAGCAAGGACCATTCGTTCTGGGCGGGCGAGGAGGTCAGGAAATCGCTCGTCGTCGTGAACGACCACCTCTATCCCGTGACGCTCGCCTACGCCTGGCGCTGCGCCGGGATGTCCGGAAAGGGCAGGGTGTCGGTTCCGGCCGGCGGAATCGTCCGCGAGCCGATATCCTTCATCGCGCCGCAGGTCGCGGAGAAGACGGACGGCAGGCTATCCGTCGTGTGGCGCGGACTCGACATTCCGGGCGACCCGGTGGAGGGGCGCGACGCAATCGCCCTCAGGTTCTTCCCGCGCCGCGGCGCGCCGTCCAGGAAACCCGCGAAGGCCGTCCTGTTCGACCCGCGCGGCAGAACCGCCGCTGTGCTGAAGCAGGCCGGCGTGGACTTCACGTCCGTCGACTCCCTCGCGTCGCTTCCCCCGACGCAGCTCCTCGTCGTCGGCGAGGGGGCGTTCGCGTCCGCGCCGCTCGAGGGCGGCATACCGGAGACCGCCGCCAGCGCGATTGTCTTCGAGCAGCCCACCAATTCGCTGAAGCGCTTCGTCATGTCCGCCCCGAGCTGCCGCGACGCCTTCGTGACGAGGTCCGGCACACCGTATCTCGCGGGACTCGACGACGAGGACCTGGCGGACTGGCGCGGCAGTTCGGACACCGTCCCCGCGTTCGTCCTTTCCGCGGAGAGCTCGCCGCACTACCCCCGCAGCAAGTGGAAGTGCGGCAACGGGGGGATCGTCTCGGGCTGCGCGATCAGGCGCCCGTCGCGCGGCAGCTTCCGCACGGTCGTCTCGTGCGGGTTCAACCTCGAGAACGCCGCGCTTCTCGAAGAGCGCCGCGGGGACGGCGGGCGCGTGCTGTGGTGCCAGATGGACGTGACGAGCCGCTACGGGAAGGATCCGGCGGCCACGCTCCTCGTCGACAATGTCCTCGCCGAGTTCGCCGCGCCGCGCGAGAAGGCCAAGCCGAAGCGCCCAGTCTTCTGGCTGGGCGGCGGGAAGGACGCGGAGACCCTTGCGAAGCTGGGCGCGAAGATTACGCCCTGGGACGGCAGGACGGCGGGCGTCGTCGCGGTTCTTCCCGGCGCGGACCTCTCGCGCCTCCCGTTCAGGTACGAGCGCAGGAACGTGCTCGGCTTCCGCGCCGCCGTGCCGCGCTCCGGCGCGTTCGCCGGCGTGTCGGCGGCGGACCGCTACTTCCGGAACGCGGGCGAGCTTCCGTCGCCGGCGTACGACGTCCGCCGCGCGAACGGCTCGGTGTGCGTGTTCCTCGGCGTGGGGCCCGACAGCGGGCTGAAGGGTTTCTGGAACGAGGAGAAGCTGTCGCGGCTGTGGAGCACGGTGCTCGACAACATAGGCGCGCGCCTGGCGCCGGAGACGCCGTACGTCGGCAGCCTCGACCTCTACGACGGCGACGCGTTCCACAACTGGTGAGGAGAAGACCATGAAGAAGCCATGCCTGATCGTCCTGTCCGCCGTCGCCGCGGCCGCCGCCTGCACCGCGTCCGCGGCGAGCGGCAAGCGCCTCGTCATGGGCGACGTCCCGCCGCATACGGTCGGCGCGTACCGTCCGTTCACGATTCCCGGCGAGATAGCCGAGTCCGACGGACTCGTCGAACTGCGCAGGGGGCGCGAGATAACCGTGTGGTGTCCGGAGCGGACGGCTTCCGCGAAGCCCAGGGTCCTTGCCGCCGCAAGGAGGTTCGTCGACTCGCCGTTCGTGCCCATCGGATCGATATCGGTCGGATACGTGGGGAACGCGGAGGGCGAGGCCGTGCTGAAGGGCCTCGGCGTGCGCTACGACTCGTACGGGCCCCGCGACGTCTGGAACCTCGACGGGAAGCGCGCCATCGCGCTCGGGCCCGGGGCGAAGGGGATGTTCGCGGACCCGAAGCTTCTCGACGTGCTCAGGAAAAAGCTGGCGTCGCATCCGGTGGTCGCGCTGCCCGGCGCGGACCTCTCGCTTCTTCCGTTCGGCGTCGAGTTCGGAAGCGCCGCTGCGGCGGACGGGGAGGCGAAGGTCCCGGACCAGCCGCTTTTCCTTGGGACGGGGCGCGACTTCGGCGAGTTCGCGGCCGGTGCGAGGGGCGTTTCCCTGCCGGTCGTGGCGAAGGGCCCCGCGTGGATGCAGGCGACGGCGCCGGGGTGCTTCGCCCACATCAAGAACGGAAACTCGTCGATAGTCGTCTTCGGCGTCGCGCCGTCCGCGGCGCCCGAGTCCGTCCGCCCGGCCCTCATCCGCGTCTGGTGCACGATGCTCGCCAATCTGAACATCGAGACCGGATGCGGTGCGGCGGGTCGGTAATTTTGATATAATTTGCCCATGAAAACGATTGCCATTGCGGGGGCGGCGCTCGCCTTCGTCTGCTGTCCGGCGCGGGCCGCCGACTGGTTCGTCGACAGCGAGAACGGAAACGACGCGGCGGACGGCCTGAGCGCCGAGGCCGCCGTGCGGACGCTCGACCGCGTCAACGAACTAGACGTCAAGCCCGGCGACAGGGTGCTTTTCCGCCGCGGCGGACTGTGGCGCGGCTCGCTGATCCCGAAGAGCGGCGAGCCGGGCAGGCGCGTCATCTACGCGTTCTGGGGAAGCGGACCCAAGCCGATCCTCCAGCAGAGCGTCGACCGGAGCCGTCCCGAGGACTGGGTCGACGAGGGCAACGGGATATGGGCCACGCAGAAGCGTCCCGCGCCCGAAGTCAAGGAGCGCATCTGGGACGGGGCCGCGTCCGGCGGGTGGAGCGGGTCGTTCCAGGAGGACTACAAGGGGACGGTCGGCGTCGTCGAGGAGGGCGGCGAGCGGTTCGTGCGCGTCGCGCTCGGCGCAAAGACGCGCCCGGCGCCCAACCTCCTCCAGGTGTGGGGGCCGAGGCTCGCCGATCTGCCGAAGGCCGCCGTGCTGAGGCTCAAGGTCCGCTCGTCCATGCCGTTCAGGCTTGAGCGCGTCACGTTCCAGACGCCAAAGCCGCCGTGGACCGTGGCGCTCGCGGGACAGGTTCCGCGCACGGAAATCGGGAGGGAGTGGTCCGAGGTCGACGTGCTGCTTACCGGCGCCGGATCGTCCGAAGCGACGGCGATGCACCTCTCGCTTGGCGACGTGATGCCCGAGGGGGCCACGTTCGACTTCGTGCCGGTCGGGCTCTGGCGCGCGGAGGTGAAGGAGGCTGAGCTCATCCCCGCCGACGTCGGCATCTTCATCTGCAACCACGGCGAGAAGTGGGGGACGAAGAAGTGGTTCAACCCCGACTGGGACAGGGTCGACGGCAACATGGCGCATCCCGGGGGCCTGGCCAAGGCGAAGGAAATGGACTTCTGGTACGATCCCGCGGAGCAGCGTGTCTTCGTGAAGTATCCCAGCAACCCCGGCAAGGCGTTCAGGTCGATCGAGCTCGCGCTCACGCGCCACGTCGTCCGCGAGGGCGGGTGCCACGACATCCTCTACGACGGGCTGTGGATACGCTACGGCGGCGCGCACGGCTTCGGCGGCGGCACGACGAGGGGCATAACGATACGCAACTGCGACATCTCCTGGATCGGCGGCGGTCTCCAGTTCTGGAAGAAGGACAAGGTCACCGGCAAGGTCATGAACCCCGTCCGCTTCGGCAACGGAATCGAGTTCTGGTGCGAATGCCACGACAACCTCGTCGAGCGGAACCGCCTCTGGCAGATATACGACGCGGCGCTCACCAACCAGGCGAAGGACAATCCGAAGCACGAGACGGATGTCGTCTGGCGCGACAACGTGATCTGGCAGGCGGAGTACTCGTTCGAATACTGGAACCACGACCCCTCCAGCCAGACAAGGAACGTCGTCTTCGAGCACAACACGTGCATCGACGCCGGCTACTGCTGGAGCCACGACCAGCGGCCCGACCGCAACGGCGCGCATCTCATGTTCTACGACAATTCCGCGCCGACGACGAACTTCGTGGTGAGGAACAACCTCTTCGTGCGCACGACCGACCGCTCGACGCGCTTCTTCAACGACTGGCGCGCCAGAGACGCGGAGGCGCACGACGGACTCGAGATGTACCGCAACCTCTACTGGATACCGGAGAACCTCGTCGCCGAGTACCACGTCAACTGGCGCGAGCGCCAGCAGGGGCTGCCGATCCGCGCGGAGCCCGGCAAGTGGGGCGCGGGAGTGGACGAGTTCAGTCGCTACAAGGCCGAGTTCGGCCTCGACGCGGACAGCATATGGGGCGTTCCCCTCTTCGTCGACGAGTCCAGGCGCGACTACAGGCTGAAGCCCGGATCGCCCGGCAAGGGCGCGGCGACGGACGGCACGGACATCGGCGCGCGCGGGATGCCCGGTCTCGACGAGGACCAGTCCTCGAAGGAGTGGCGCAGGCGCAGGGACTAGCGCAAGGGAGGTGGATGGATGAAGCGGGCGAAGAAGGAAAAGAAGCCGACGGAACTCAGGCCGATCTCGATCGTGAGGAACTTCACGCGGCACGCGGCCGGATCCGTGCTGGTCAAGTGGGGCGACACGTGGGTCCTCTGCACGGCCAGCGTGGAGGAGAAGGTTCCGCCGTTCCTCAAGGGCACGGGCCGCGGCTGGGTGACGGCCGAGTATTCGATGCTGCCCTCGTCCACGGGCGGCGGACGCAAGGAGCGCGACATAAAGAAGCTGAGGCAGGACGCGCGCTCCACCGAGATACAGCGGCTCATAGGACGCGCGCTCCGCGCCGCGGTGGACATGGAGAGGCTCGGCGAGCGCCAGATCACGATCGACTGCGACGTGCTGCAGGCGGACGGGGGCACCAGGTGCGCGTCCATCACCGGCGGAATGGTCGCGCTCGAGATCGCGGCCGCGAAGCTCCTGAAGGCGAAGCTCGTGACGAGGAATCCCGTCGTCCGGCGCGTCGCGGCGGTCTCCGTCGGCGTGTGCGGCGGCCGGCCGACCCTGGACCTCGACTACGCGCACGACTCCACCGCCGAGGTCGACCTCAACGTCGTCATGACCGACTCCGGCGAGTTCGTGGAGCTCCAGGGATGCGCCGAGCACAAGCCGTTCTCGGACCGGAATCTGTCAGCGATGCTCGCCCTCGCGAAGAAGGGACTCAGGCGCATCTTCAGGATCATATAGGCCGTTTCCGCCGCCGCCGAAGAAAGTTGACATGTCAAGTGCCCGTTCCGCCGCGGAAATATGGTAGAATGTGGGCATCATGACCGAAAGAATAAAAAGCCTGTTGGACCGCACGTTCGCGAAGGAGCAGAAGAAGTTCCGCCGCGACGTCGACTGGAAGCCGCTTCTCGACAAGTTCATCGCCGAGGGCGTCGACGACGAAACCCGTGCGCGCATGGGGCTGGAGGCTATGCTGGCCGCCGAGGAGCCCGCGTTCATGGAGGGGGAGACGATCCACTTCCTGAGGACGGTGAAGCAGATACCCGATCTGCACTCCGACGCCGAGATGGACGCCCGCCGCGCCGCCGGAACGGCGTTCGGCGAGAAGGGCGTGGTGTTCAACCTCACCGCCGACTTCGGCCCGACGATCGCCGTCGGCCTTGACGCCCGTCTCGACGAGATCGCCGCGCGCCTCGCGAAGGCCGAGGCGGAGGGCGATGCCGAGGGCGTGAACTTCCTCAGGAACGCCGACCTCTCCGTGCGCGCCGTCCTAGGCCTCGCCGACCGCTACGGAATCGAGCACGTTCCGCACAAGGGGGCCCGCACGCTGCACGAGGCGCTCCAGTTCCTGCGCATCCTGCACTACGCGATGTGGTGCGAGGGCGAGTACCACTGCGGGCTCGGGCGCATCGACCAGTACCTGTTCCCCTACTACGACGCCGACATAAAGTCCGGCCGCCTCACCGACGAGGCCGCGCTCGAGGAGCTCGAGGAGTTCTTCATCGCCTGCAACCGCGACAGCGACCTCTACATCGGAGTGCAGCAGGGCGACAACGGGCAGTCCGTCATGCTCGGCGGCGTGACCCGCGACGGGAAGAACGCCTTCAACGACCTTTCGCGCCTCTGCATGAAGGCGTGCGGCGAGCTCAAGCTCGTCGACCCGAAGATCAACCTGCGCGTCGACAAGACGACTCCGCTCGAGGTCTACGAGGCCGGCACCGAGCTCACCAAGGAGGGGCTTGGCTTCCCGCAGTACGCGAACGACGACGTCGTCATCCCGGCGCTCCAGAAGTGGGGCTACGAGCTCGAGGACGCGCGCGACTACTCCGTCGCCGCATGCTGGGAGTTCCTGATTCCCGGCGTCGGCATGGACATCAACAACATCGATGCGGTGAGCTTCGTCGGCAGCCTCGACGCGGCGATGCGCGGCGCTTCCGCCGCGGCGTCGTACGAGGACGTCGAGAAGGCGTTCTTCGGCGAGATCCAGCGGCGCGCGGACGCGCTTGTGAAGAAGTACGCCCACGTCGAGATCCTGCCGGGTCCGTTCGTCTCGGTCATCTCCACCGGCTGCGTGGCGCGGGCTCGCGACATCTGCAAGGGGGCGAAGTACAACAACTTCGGCATCCACGGCACCGGCATCGCCGTCGCGGTCGACTCTCTGGCGGCTTTGAAGGACGTCGTGTTCGAGAAGAGGCTGGTGACGCTCTCCGAGCTCGTGAAGCTCCTCGACACCGACTTCGCCGGACGACCGGACGTCCTCTCCGCGGCCGAGGCCGCGCCGAAGATGGGCAACGCCGACCCCAGGGCGGACGAAATCGCGAAGCGGCTGATCGCCTTCTGGGGCCACGCCTTCGACGGGAAGCGCAACGACCGAGGCGGGATTTTCCGCCCCGGCACGGGTAGCGCGATGTACTACATCTGGCACGCGCGCGACGTCCCGGCGAGCCCGAGCGGAAGGCTCAGGGGGCAGCCGCTCTCGGCGAACTACGCGCCGTCGCTCGACGTCCCGGTCAAGGGGCCGATAAGCGTCGTGAGAAGCTTCACCGAGCCCGACCTCGGCCCCGTCTGCAACGGCGGCCCGCTCACGATCGAGATCCACGACTCCGCGTTCGCGATGCCCGACGGAGTCACGAAGGTCGCCCAGCTCGTCAAGTTCTTCGTCGAGAGGGGCGGGCACCAGATGCAGATCAACACGATCAACCGCGAGACCCTGGTCGACGCCCAGAAGCACCCCGACCTCCACCGCCACCTCATCGTGCGCGTCTGGGGCTGGAGCGGATACTTCGTCGAGCTCGACAAGGAGTACCAGGACCAGATCATCAAGCGCGTGGAGCTCTGCGCCTGAGCGGCGCGCGTTGCCGATGACCGGGCGGGTCTTCGAGATCAGGGAGTTCACTCTCCACGACGGGCCCGGGGTGCGCACCACCGTGTTCCTCAAGGGCTGTCCCCTGAGGTGCGCGTGGTGCCACAACCCCGAGGGGCAGTCGTTCGAGAAGGAGACCATGGTCCGTAAGGACGGGCGGCGCGTCCCCTGCGGCGAGGACTGGTCGCCCGAGGCGCTTGCGGAAGAACTGCTGAAGAACGCCGACATCATGGCGTCGTCCGGCGGCGGCGTCACGTTCTCCGGCGGCGAACCGCTGTCGCAGTCCGACTTCGTCCTCGCGGTGGCCGCGCTCCTGAAGCCGAAGGTCGGCGTCGCGATCGAGACGAGCGGCTATGCCCCTGGCGATGTGTATGAACGCGTCATATCGCAGATGGACTTCGTCTACCAGGATTTGAAGCACCACGACGCGGACGCGTTCAGGAAGTGGTGCGGCGGCGAGCTCGGCGTCGTGCTGGACAACATCGCGCGGCTGAGGAGGTCCGGAGTGCGGCATTCGCTGCGCGTGCCGCTCATCCCCGGAGTCAACGACTCGGAGGCGGACCGCGGCGCTTTTGCCGCGCTGGCAGGCGGCTCGCCGGTGGAATACCTTCCATACAACCCCGCGGCCGGCGCCAAGTATCCCATGCTCGGGAGGAAATATGAACTTTGATTCGGTCGACGGCGTCTTCTTCGATTTCGGCGGCGTCATATCCGTCTCTCCGATGGCTAAGTGGGGAGAGACGCTATATCCGTTCTGCGAGTCCGTCGGACTCTCCCGAGACCGCGTGCTTGAGGGCTTCGCCCGCTACCGCAGGCTGTGGGACGGGGACGAGATTTCGTTCGAGGACATGTACCGCAGGGTGTTCGCCGACGCTGCGCTTCCGCCCCCGTCGGACGCGACGCTCGCCGAGATCCGCAGGTTCGACGCCGCGAGCTGGGTGGATCGCTTCCGCCCCGACACGCTGGAGCTCATGAAGGACCTGAAGGGCCGTGGCCTGCGGCTGGGCATACTCTCCAACATGTCGAGCGACTTTCACCGAGACTTCTTCGCGCCGAAAAGCGGTGCGTACCGCGAGCTATGCGACGTCGAGGTGATATCGGGCTTCGAGCGCGTCTGCAAACCGGACGCGAGGATCTTTGCCATAGCCGAGAGGCGCATGGACAGCCCCGCCGCGCGGCTCGCGTTCCTGGAAGACAGCAAGGCCAACGTCGCCGCCGCGCGCTCGTGCGGATGGCAGGCCGAAGTCTATCCAGACGCCGACGAGCGGCGGCGATGTCATAACCTGCGGACAGCGGTCTTCCTGAAAGCCGCTTTTCGTCCATCCCGCGCGGATTGCGTCGTCGGCGCCCAGCATTTCCCCTTTGCGGTTTTCGGATCGTCCAGTAGCACCGCCTCCGGCGAGACCATCCGGTCGACATCGGCGAAGAGACGCGAGAAGACGGGCTCCGGAT
>JAFRJH010000337.1 GCA_017432385.1 Kiritimatiellia bacterium | reverse complement strand
GCTGGCTCGGGTGGCTGGATTCGAACCAGCGACCAATTGATTAACAGTCACCTGCGCTACCACTGCGCCACACCCGAACGAATTTCGGCACATAGTATATCATATCGGACGCTCCCTGCGCAAGGGGGAAAATGTTGGAAAAGGAAAGAAGGGACTGGCGCCTCCGGATTAGCGACTTTTCACCGTCCGTTGTACCGCCGCGAGTACATCGTACGCGCCATGTCGCGCGAGGCCTCTACAAGCTCCGGGTACGGCACGTCCGCGACGTTCAGGAACCCCACCTGGTAGTTCTCGCCGTCCGAGCGTCCGGTGAGCGGCTGGTCATGCCACTGGAACCAGTGCGTGCCCACGAAGCGCGGGTGGTCCAGGCACTCGTTCACGAAGTCGCGGTAGCACTGCGCGCGCTCGTTCTGGTCGCGCGTCGCGACGAGTCCGGCGTGGAACATGCCCCGGTCGTGCGCGCCGAAGTGGAACTCGCCGACGACGAGCGGCTTGTCCTCGGCGTCCGGCGGGAGGTCCTTCACGACGTGCCTGGGGGAGATGTTCACGCTCACGACGTCGCAGTGCTGCGCCGCCGCGCGGTAGACTGCGTCGGTGCTCCACGCGAAGCGGCAGCCGAGGTATAGGTGGTTCGGAAGCTCCTCCCCGAGCACGCGGCGGACTGTCGAGAAGTACTGCTCCGCAACGTCCTTCATCCTCTCCTCGCTGTTCCAGGAAAGCTCGTTGTCGACGAACACGCCAAGGCACCACGGATCGTCCCGCATGGTCTTCGCGCAGGCGCGCGCCCGCTCGCGGAGAGTCTTCTCGAACTCTGGGCTGAAAGGATCGGGAAGCGCCCCCCACCAGCCGGTGGAGCCCTTGAGGCGCGGAGTCCCGGCCGTCCTGATGTAGAGCGTGTACGGAGTGCGGTCCTTGGAGTATATCTCGGGGCTGCTCCAGCACGCAATCGTGTTGAGGCCCCAGGCGCGGAGCCGACGGTGCGCGCGGTCGGCGTACAGGTCCTTCCAGCCTTCGCCGTACTTCCGGCGCAGGTTCGCGGCGGAGAAGTTGAACGCGTCGTACGGAACATGCGCGCGGTCCTTGTAGAAGCCGTGCGCCGCGGGATTGGATGCCTTGACCCAGTACCGTCCGAAGACGGGATCGTCCTTCGCCGGTTTCCACGCGAAGTACTCCTCGCGGAAACCGACGCCGGTAACGTCGGCGTATATCTGCACGCAGTCGACGCCATGCGAGAAGAAGAGGCGTCCGTCCGGATCGACGAGCCACCATTTCCCGTTCACCTTCTCCGTGCGGAAGAACCCCGTCGCCTTGAGCTGCGGGCCTCCCGCCCATCCGCCGAAGCGGTCGACGTCCGGAATCGGACTTTCCCCGTTCGCGGCAAGCCAGGCGTCCTCCTTTGCGATTGCAAGCTTCAGCTCGTTTTCGTCGTGCACCTTGCCGGGCCAGTCGTCGTGCATGAACTGCCCGAAGCGGTCCACGAACGGCAGGAACGTCTTGGCGTTCAGCACTTTCTGCGTCGGAAGCCCAGAGCCTTCCGCCGAAACGCGCAGGACGCTGAACGCGTTCGAGACGCCGTCCTGCCGGAAGTAGAGGTTCAAGGACTTTACTCGGCGGATGTCGAACCCTCCGCCCGCGCCGGTCCGCGCGGCGGGGCTCCCGTTCATGCCAACGAGCTCGAGCGGCTCGTCGAGCGCCCACGGAAGCGTCTTCAGCGCGGCGACTATCTCCCCCGTGCCGTGCGGGCCGAGAGTCAGCTTGCTGCCGGGGCCCTGCCCCTGGAAGCCGCACCCCTTCAGGCCCAGGTGAACAGTGCGCACACGGTCCGACGTGTTGCTCACCACGGCCGAGAACCTGCTGAAGCGCGACAGGTCCGCCTCGCCCTTCACGAAATCCATGCGCACGCCGGGCCAGCTGTTCTTCTCGCCGACCGTCACTTCAACGGAACCATCCGCAAGCGTGGCGACCGAAGAGTCCGCCTGCGGACGCATCACGGTGTCAGGCCCGGGCCATAGCACCTCGCCGCCCGCCGCCGCAGCCGCAGCTACTCCCGCTACGACAAATGCCGTCTTGAAACCCACGATTACCAGCCTTCTCACTGTCAGCGGATGAAAATCGACAGACCCTTGATGATTTCCTTCACTGTGCCGTATTTCGTGAAGGTCGCGTTGTTCTTGATTGTGTCATGTGTCGCCTTGATCCAGTCCGCCGAACGTGCGACGGACGAAAGGCGCACCTCGTCAAGCTTGCCTGGGAAGGAACTGCTCCAGCTCTGGAACTGGTTGCCGAGATGGAGGTTCCCGACGGTCGAACGAACTATGCCGCCGTAAGTGAGTGCCTTTTCGGCGGAAACGGCCCCGTTTAGGTACTGGAACCCCTTCTTGCCCGGCCCGTCGAATACGCCCACATTGTGGTTCCACGCAGCACGCGCCGGCTTTGGATACGAGTCAGCTACCGTAATCCAGTCTTCTTTCATTGTCTCTCCGTCCACATGCTTAAGTGCGAACGACATCTTGCCGTTATTCGCACTCTCGCACATGAGGTAGTTCCACCCGTTGTCTGTCGCCCCGGTGACGTTGCGGTACTTCGAGAGGAAGAATGCATTCCAGGGATTTGTTTCAGGATCGTGGTGATCCTGCCAAGTCCAGACCTCAACCGTCATCCCCGCGTAGCCGTCGAGAAGGCCGCTGCCGTCGTCGGCGGCGACAAAGCACCCGTTCTTGCCCTTGCTGAAGTCTACGGCGGAACCGACCGAGCCGGAGACCTGGAATGTGTAGTTGGTGACATAGTATGGGTTGCCGGGGCTCACGAAGTCGATTCCGTTCGCCGTCGAATCCTTCTGGACAAGGCCGTCCTCGTCAAGGTGCCACACGCCGACGTAACCATTGGCCCACACGGCGGCAGGCGTCACCGCACAGGCCATGTTCCATCCGTAGTAGGCCGTAATCTTCGTAGAGGCGTCGAGCGACGGGACCTTGACCCAAACGAACGACTCGCCGTTCGTGTTCCACGTGTCGACTTCGCTGTCGAGCAAAGCGCCAGTCGCGTCTGCAAAGCGCAGGTCGCCTCCGTTCGGCTTGAGGCAGTCGGCGTAGGAGAAGCCCTGAATGCCAGAGCCCGTCCCTTCGTCGTATTCGGCGATCCTGACGAGCACTGGGAAGTCCGTAAGCGTCGTCTCGCCCGCATACCCTTTGAACGAGACCGTGAATCTGTGCGAGTACTTCGACCAGTCGTTCCCGTCAGGGCTGATGCATGTCGCAAAACCGCCGTCCATCACCGTGTCGTATGCAGCCTCGATCCAGTCCTTCGACCGGGCGACGTTCGATATCCTCACCTCGTCGATCCGACCTGGGAATGCGTAGCTGCTGTCCGTTCCCGCATTGCCGAGACGGAGCTTTCCTGCGCTGTTTCTGATTGCACCAAGATTCGCGAAGGACGACAGGTTATTGCCATTGATGGCGGCCCCGTTCAGGTAGTTCGACGAGAATGCAGACGCAACGGAATACACGCACGACTGGTAGTTCCACCGGTTCACCTCCGGGATGCAGCTGTCGGGAAAGGAGACGGACACGTTTGAGTTCGTTCCGTCGCCCATCACCGACGCGTACGCGACTGATGTCTTGTGCTTGGCGCCTTGGTCGTAGAACGTGTAGGCGTTGTCGTGGTTCCACGCCTGCCGCTTCGTCATGATGAACCGATCCGACGAATCGTGGATGCTCTGGTTCGTCCAAAACTCAAATGTGACCTCCGTGAAACCGTCGAGGTTATCGTCGTCGTCAGCCGAGAGCGAGCACTTTTTTCCCTCGTCGCCGCGGAAGTTCACCGACTTGCCGACAACACCGTCGGAGGCAAGGCCCAGGTCGGCAATGTTGGTGGCGTCGTATCCGGCGATGGTGAAGTCCTTGGAAACGCCGCTCGAATCCTTCATCGGGAGCGCGCTCTCGTTGAGGTGCCACACGCCGACGTAGCCGTTGGACCACACGTCGGCCGCCGTTACGGCCGGCTGCTCGCCCGCACCCTTGTAGCCGTAGAGGACCTTGATCACGGTCTCCCTGGTGAGCGAGGGAACCTTGACCCAGACGAGAGACTCGCCGCTCGCGTCCCAAGTGTCGATCTCGTGCGAAAGGAGGTTGCCGTTCGAGTCGGCGAAGCGCAGATTCGCGCCGTC
>JAFRJH010000336.1 GCA_017432385.1 Kiritimatiellia bacterium | reverse complement strand
GCCGCGTTCAGCTATGGGTCAGCCTTTTCACGAGAAGTTGACATGTTATTTGGTTTTACCGACTGATGGTGTGGTGTAATGCATAGAAAATGAAAGGAAGATTGAAATG
The DNA here is from genome assembly GCA_017432385.1 of Kiritimatiellia bacterium. Lineage (GTDB taxonomy): Bacteria > Verrucomicrobiota > Kiritimatiellia > RFP12 > UBA1067 > UBA1067. The sequence continues at coordinate 14,390 of JAFRJH010000336.1, read as the reverse complement.
AAGCACCAAAGGATCAACATCAGGATCGCGGCGGGCCTGCTAGTGGTGGCGGCTCTGGCGGCGCAGGCGGACGCTCCGGCGGAGTCGTCCTTCGAGGCGTCCCTGATGGACTTGTCCAACGCCACGTGCGGATGGGGGAAGGTGCGGATCGGAAAGTCCGTCTCCGGACAGCTCATGAAGGTCGGGGGGAAGACGATGTGGCGCGGAATCGGCACGCATGCGCCGTCGAAGATCGTGGTCCCGCTGGGCGAAGGCGCGCTTCGCGTGGAGACCCGCGTAGGCGTCGACGACGCGGGGAAGTCCGGCAGCGTCGTGTTCAGGATCTGGGCGGACGACAAGGTCGTCGCGGAGTCGCCGCTCATGAAGGGCGGCGAGGCGCCGTGTGAGTTGAAGGCCGACCTGAGGGGCGCGAAGACCTGCACGCTTGAGGTTACCGACGGCGGAGACGGCAAGGACTGTGACCATGCCGACTGGATCGACACGCGGTTCTGGTACGAGGCCGGGAAGTATCCGTCCAACGACGTGCGCAGCCATTCGCGGCAGCTCGGGATACTCACGCCGCAGCCAGGACCGGCGCCGCGCATCAACGGCGCGCGCGTGCTCGGCGTCCGCCCGGGGCACCCCGTGCTGTGGCGTCTGCCCGTCACGGGCGAGAGGCCGATGAAGCTTTCCGCGGCGAATCTTCCCGAGGGGCTTTCGTTCGACGCGGCCACGCAGGTCCTTTCGGGCTCGGTCGCGCGTCCCGGCGAGTACCTTGTCGCCTTCGCGGCCGAAAACAGGAGCGGACGCGCGGAGTCAACGCTTGCCTTGCGCGTGGGCGACGCATTTTCGCTTACGCCCGCCATGGGCTGGAACAGCTGGAACTGCTTCACGGGCAGCGTGACGGCCGAGAAGGTCAAGGCGGCGGCGGACGCGATCGTCTCGTCCGGGCTTGCCGACCACGGCTGGAGCTACGTCAACATCGACGACTACTGGCAGAACAAGCCCGGCTCGCCCGACGCCACGCTGCAGGGGCCGGAGCGCGACGAGAGCGGCCGCATCGTCAGCAACAAGCGCTTCCCCGACATGAAGGCGCTTGCCGACTACATCCACGCGAAGGGGCTCAAGGCGGGGCTCTACAGCTCGCCCGGCAAGCTGACCTGCGGCGGCTGCGTCGGCAGCTTCGGGCACGAGGCCCTTGACGCCGAGACGTACGCGGAATGGGGATTCGACTTCCTCAAGTACGACTGGTGCAGCTACGACCAGGAGGCGTACGGCTCCGGCTTGTGGCGCTGGTCGTACCCCTACTGGGTGATGGGACGCGCGCTCTGGGCGCAGAACCGCGACATCGTGTTCTCGCTCTGCGAGTACGGATGCGAGAACGTCTCGTCGTGGGGCGACCTCGTGTATGGACACAGCTGGCGCACGACGGGCGACGTCTTCGACACGTGGCCGTCCATATCCGGGGCCATCGAAAAGCAGAAGCGCCTGTTCATTTATTCGAAGCCGGGCTCGTTCAACGACCCCGACATGCTGTGCGTCGGCAAGATGGCGTGGAACGGATTCAAGGGGTCGCGCCTCGCGCCGAACGAGCAGTACACGCACATATCGCTCTGGGCGCTCGTCGCCTCCCCGATGATGATCGGCTGCGACTTGACGCAGCTCGACGACTTCACGTTCTCGCTCCTGTCCAACGACGAGGTCATCGCGGTCGACCAGGATCCGCTCGGCGCCGGCGCAGGTGTGGTTGACGAAGGCGACGGCTGGGAGATCTGGGCGCGTCCTCTCGCGGACGGCCCGATCGCGGCCGGTCTCTACAACAAGGAGCTTGAGGAGCGGACGATCGTCCTCGACATGGAGAAGCTCGGCATCGAGTGCAAGTGGATCGTGCGCGACCTGTGGTGCCAGGAGGACATCGGGGTGTTCCTCGGAAAGTACGAGGCGCCTGTGCCAGGCCATGCCACGCACCTCATTAAGCTGACACCGAAGGCCTGCGGAAAGCTTCGCAAGGGCATGGTCGAAATCCGCGACAACGCCTGGCAGCTCCTGATGAAGCACGACCGCAAGGCGAAGTGAACCGAGTGCGCTGAGATATTTATGCGGAGGCAAACGTCTCCGCATAGCCTATGCTGGTGTGGTCGCGCGTAGCGCCAAACATGGTTGTTTCTACAAGTTGTACTAGTTGTTTCCATTTGAACTATCCATTTGAACTTAAACAGACCTGGAGGAACGAAATGAAGGCGATGTGCATAGACGAGAACAGGAACTTCATCTGGCGGGACGTGCCGGATCCCGTGTGCCACGGCGAGTTCGACGTGAAGCTGCGCGTGAAGGCGTGCGCGCTCAACCGCGCGGACCTGATGCAGCGGCAGGGCATCTACGCGCCGCCTGAGGGCTGGCCGCTCTGGCCCGGGCTCGAGTGCGCTGGCGAGGTGGTCGAGGCGCCGTCGGGCGGGCGCTTCAAGCCCGGCGACTTGGTGTGCGCGCTTCTCGGCGGCGGCGGATATGCCGAGCAGGTCGTTGTGCCCGAGGGGATGTGCATGCCGCTTCCGAAGGGCTTCGAGCCATGGGAGGCCGCCGGCATCCCAGAGGTCTACGCGACCGCCTACCTCAACCTCAAGATCGTCGGCGAGATCAGGAAGGGCGAGACGTTCTTCATCAACGGAGGCGAAGGCGGGCTTGGCGTCGCGTGCATCCAGCTTGCGAAGCACGTCTTCGGCGCGAAGGTCGTCGCGCAGGTCGGGTCGGACGCCAACGGCGAGTTCTGCAGGGGCATAGGGGCGGACGTCGTCTCGAACCGCTTCAAGGACGACCTGGTGAAGACCCTGACGGAGAATCCGCCGAACGTCGCGATCGACCCCGTGGGCGGACCGCTGATGGGCAAGTGCATCGCGACGATGCCGTACCGCGGTCGCTGGGTGTCGCTAGCGTCGATGGCCGGTCCCGAGACCACGCTCGACGTGAACCTGCTCTGGCGCAAGAACCTCCGCGTCATCGGCTCGACGCTCCGCAGCCGCACGAGCGATGAGAAGGCGCAGATACTCGCCGGGCTCGTGCGCGACGTGTGGCCAGCCTTCGAGGCGCGCAAGTTTGCCCCGTTCGTCCACAAGGTCATGCCGATTGCCGAGGCCACGGAAGCGCACGCAATCCTCGAGCGTGGCGAGAACCGCGGCAAGGTCGTGCTGACGATTGGTGATTGATTTAAGCCACAAAGATTACAAAGAGCACAAAGCGAAAGGAATCTGAAATGAGCAAGGGCAATGTTCTTCTGATCGCCGCGTCGCTCCCTACACCACCCGCGGCGCGAAGGATATCGCCAAGCTGCCGGCAACGGTGCCGTGAGCGCCGATGGCGGCGAGAAGCGCAAACCCTTGTAAAATGGGCCTTTTGAGGGGCCTGTCAACCTTTCAACTTTTCAGCTTTTAACTTCCCCGTCACAAGCGGGTATAACTTGCCAAGACCGCGCCTTTCCACGCCAAAATCACCACCGGGAATAGGGTCTCCCCATCTCAATACCATTTCCTGGTGTGTCAGCTGCTCATTGACTGGGCGCGGCGATATTCGCAGGGTGACATCTTTGTCGCATTCCTGAAGAATCTAGTGAAGTAGGCGGCGGACGAAAAGCCTGTGCGCCTGGCAATCTCCTGAATCGGCATGTCGGTGTCCGCGACGAGATTCTTGGCTATGCGAAGTCGTTCGGAAAGCTGGAACTGGAGCGGAGACATCCCCATCTTCGCAGTGAAGTTGTGGCGGAATGCGTCATACGAGACACCGAGCGACGCCGCGAGGGCCCTGAAATCTATCACGTCGGCGCATCGCCGTGCGATTTCGCATTTCGCATTGCGAATCGCGGTGATTCTCGCAGAAGCGGCATCCTCGTCGAACTCGCCGTCAGCAAGACGGCCAAGCAAAGACACTAGGTCGCCGATAATGGAAAATGGTCTGCTTTCGCCTTGTTTCATTGCGCGGGCTATCAGGCGCATTGCCGCGTATTTGAAATACTTTGCCTTCGCCACCGGCTTTATCACGCATTCATCGGTATGAAAAATGCTGCGAACAATTGTCTGCGCCATTATTCCGCTGAAGCCGATCCAGAGCGTTCCCCAGCCATTTTTTTCGTCCGGGCGGCAGCGATGCCATTTCCCCTCTGAAAGAAGCAGAAGCGTGCCGCCAGTGAGTTCATGAGGACAGCCGCGCTCGAATTCTACGACGCCGCCCCCGGAAAAGAGCAAGCAGAGCTGGTATTCCGAGAGCCTGCGGCCGGTATTCCACGTGTAGTAGTATCCGTCGGGATGCTGGCGGAGCGGATATCCGCTTTCCAACGATGTCTGCTGCCAGCCTACGCTCCGTAGAGACAGCCCCCATTGTTCCGTTGAATTATCTGCGGGGAAATATCGAAATCTCGTGCTCATGTGCATAGTGTACCACATGCCGCCAAAATGTGCAAGTCACCAATAATTCATATTGAGAAATTTCGGAAATTAGTGATATAATGTGAAGCACATTGATTCCAGAAAGGTCAACGCGTGAATATAAAGTCGGGATATAGGTGGCTCATGCTGGCGCTGTTGAGCGTCACGTACCTGCTTGAGCAGGGGACGCGTCAGATTTATAACGCCACGCTCCCGCAGATACGCCTGGACTTCCTCCAGTATGGCGTCACCGATGCGCAGCTTGGGATGGTCGGGACGGTCTTCGGCGCGGTCTTCGGCGTTTCCATTTTGTTTGCGGGATTCGCGGCGGATTTTCTGGGACGCAAGCGCGTTGTCGTTGTCGGCACTCTGGTGTTTTCCCTTGGCATTTTGCTTTCTGGTTTTGCGGCGGGGCTTTGGGCTCTTGTCGCGTTCTATGGTGTCATGAACGCACTTGGACAGTGCTGCGTGGCGCCGCCGTGCTTCTCGCTTATCTGCCAGCGGTTCGAAAAGGAGAGATGCATGGCGATGGGAGTGTTCAGCTGCTGCAACTATATAGGTGTCATCGTGTGCAGTGTCCTGTCCGGGGTCATCGGCGGACTCGGCTCCGGCGTGTGGCGCTGGGCGTTTTGGTCGTTCGGCGCGTTTGGCGTGCTATGGGCGATCGGTTTGCAAAAGTTTCTGAAGGGTGATTCAGACACTCACGCAGCGACTTCGGAGGGGGCCCACCCGGAATTCCGCGACGCATTTGCCGCGTTCGCGGGGAAGCCTACGGCGATTCTTCTGGTGCTGGCGTTCGGAATGTTCATCTATGTGAATCTGGGCATCTACCTCTGGGCGCCGTCATTTCTGATGCGGACGTTTGACGGACTGTCTCTCGCGGGCGCGGCGTTCCATGCCGTGTTCTGGTCGGGCATCGGCTCTATCGCCGGTCTGCTGCTGACTGCGCGCGTTACGGATAGTCTATCCGCGCATCGCGCCACCGCCCGGTTTGAGGTGACGATCGTCGGCATGGTGTTTTGCGCGCTGACAGTCCTTTTGATCGCAGCCGCCGCGACGCTGCCGATGTGCTGCCTTGGGCTGCTTGCCTTCGGCTTTGCCAGGGGTGTTCTTGAATGCACTGTCTATCCCGCGATGTTCGACGTCGTCGTGCCGCGGTTCCGCTCCGCATGCACGGGCATGGCCGGATGCTGGGCGTTTCTGTTCGGATCGATGGCGCCGGCAGTCCTCGGATGGATGAGCCAGCGTTTCACTCTGCGGACGGGCTTCGTCTCGCTGACGGCGTTCGTGTCGATCGGCGCGGTCCTGCTCGTACTTGCGCGCATCGTGTTCCTGCGCAGGGACATGGAAATGGTTGAAAAGTTGAAAGGTTGAAAAGTTGAACAGCATTTTGTTTACAGAAAAGAACAAGGCGGAGCTTGTCGAAGAGGCAAAGCCCGAACCGAAGGCCGGCGAGGTTGTCGTGAGGCTCGTGCGCAGCTGCATATCGAGCGGAACGGAACGCGCGAACCTGACCGGCGTCCCGGACGGTGCGACGGGCATATTCGGCGACGAGAACGACACGCACGTCACCTGGCCGCGCCGCGGCGGGTATTCGTCGTCCGGCGTCGTGGAGTCGACGGGCGAACGCGTCACGTCCGTAAAGCCCGGCGACCGCGTGGCGATGAGCTGGTCCTGGCACAAGCAGTACATGAGCCTTCCCGAGAATCAGGTCTACCGCATTCCCGGGAACGTCTCTTTCCAGGATGCCGCGTTCGCGCACATCTCGACGTTTCCCTCGGCCGCGATCCGGAAATGCCGGCTTGAGTTCGGCGAAAGCGCAATCGTGATGGGGCTGGGCGTTCTCGGGCAGCTCGCCGTGAAATTGCTCAGGGCCGCCGGAGCCGCGCCCGTCATCGCCGCGGATCCAGTCATGGGGAAGCGAGAGGAGGCGCTTGCGCTTGGCGCGGACTTCGCGTTCGATCCGCTTGCACCGGATTTCGCCGCGCAGGTCAAGGCGGTGACGGAATCGGACCGCAGGACGCACATGGGCCGCAAGCCGGACGTCGGCGCAAAGGTAGCGATCGAGGTGACTGGAAACGGCGCCGCGCTCAACTCCGTTCTTGACGCGGTGGCGCCGTTCGCGCGCGTGGCGCTTCTCGGCTGCACTCGCGACTCAAACTTCACGATCAACTACTACCGCAAGGTCCACGCGCAGGGCGTTTCCCTCATCGGCGCGCACACAATGGCGCGTCCGGACGCGGAGTCGTCGAACGGCTGGTGGACGACCCGCGACGACGCACAGTCGTTTCTCAAGCTGCTGTCGCTGGGACGTGTTTCGCTTGACGGGTTTGTAGCGGAAGTGCATTCCCCGGAGGAATGCGGAGAAGTGTATGCGCGGCTCGCCGCGGGCGGGGCGTTTCCCGTCGTGCAGTTCGACTGGACGAGGATATAAGAATGAAGCGGCCGATCAGGACATTGTTCTACGGACTCACACACGAACATGCCGAAGGCAAGTTCGCGTCGCTGCGGCGCATGCCCGATGAGTTCGAGATCGTCGGCGTCGTCGATGACCGTCCGCGCGTGTCCAAGTATTACGTCGACGTGCAGCTTGAACCGAAAGGCTGCCCTGTTGTGTCCGAAGAAGAGGCATTTGCCATTCCTGGCATCGAAGCCGTATTCGTCGAAACGACAAACTCCGACTTGATGCGCGTTGCGTCTGAATGCGCCGCGCGCGGCATTCCGATGCACTGCGACAAGCCGTGCGGCTGCGCGATGGAGCCCTATCGCTCCATTGTCGAGACATGCCGCGAAAAGAGCATCCCGATGCAGATCGGCTACATGTACCGCGCCAACCCGGCGGTGCGGTTCGCATGGCGTGCGGTACGCGAAGGCTGGCTCGGAGACGTCGTGTTCATCGAGGCCGACATGAACCACGACTACGGGAAGGCCGGGTATGCGGACTACATATCGTCCTTCACCGGAGGCATCCTGTATAATCTCGGCTGTCATCTCGTCGATCTCGTCGCGCCTTTGCTGGACGGACTGCCTGTCCGCGTGACGGCGGACATCGGCGATGCGCCGGGAGATCCCGCGGGATCCCGGACGCGCGGCGCTGCGTTTCTGCAGTGGCCGACGGCCGATGTTCTCATACGCACGAGTTCGCATGCGCCGGGCGGACTTCCCTGCCGCAGGCTGCGCATCGACGGCACGAACGGCACGATAGACCTCTGCCCGATTGAACGCTTCGACGGCGAGAATCTCACGCTGGACATGACTCTTGCAAAACCGGACGGCGGCTATGCGTCAGGATGCCATGTCATAGACTTTGGCGCGCAGACAGACCGCTATGCCTGCCAGCTGCGGGAATTTGCGCAGATCATCCGCGGCGAGATCCCGAACGACCCCGCCGCCTACGAACGCGACCTACGTGTCCACCAGATTCACTTGATGATGTGTTCGGATAGAAAGGTTTAAGGTTGAAAGTTGAAAGGTTGATAAAATGAAAGCGATGTGCATAGACAATTCGAAGAACTTCGTCTGGCAGGACGTGCCGGAGCCGGAATGCCACGGAGAGTTCGACGTGAAGATCGCCGTGAGGGCGTGCGCCGTCAACCGCGCCGACCTCATGCAGCGCGCGGGCATCTATTCGCCGCCGGAGGGCTGGCCGCTTTGGCCTGGGCTTGAATGCGCGGGTGAAGTCCTTGAGTGCCCTGCAAACGGACGCTTCAGGCCCGGCGACCGCGTATGTGCGCTTCTTGGCGGCGGCGGGTACGCCGAGCGCGTCGTCGTGCCGGAGGGGATGGTGATGCCGATGCCGAAGGGCTTCGACTTCTGGGAGGCGGCGGGCATTCCCGAAGTCTATGCGACGGCATATCTAAATCTCAAGATCGTCGGCGAAATAAGGAAGGGCGAGACGTTTTTCATCAACGGCGGCGAGGGCGGACTCGGTGTCGCGACAATCCAGCTTGCGAAGCATGTGTTCGGCGCGAAGGTCGTTGCGCAGGTCGCCTCGGACGAAAACGGCGTGTTCTGCAAAGGCGTCGGCGCGGATGTGGTGAGCAACCGCTTCAAGGACGATCTCGTGAAAACCTTGACGGAAAACCCGCCGAACGTCGCGATAGACCCCGTGGGCGGAGCGCTGATGGGCAAGTGCATCGCGACGATGCCGTACCGCGGACGCTGGATATCGCTCGCGTCGATGGCCGGGCCCGAGACGACGCTCGACGTCAATCTCCTCTGGCGCAAGAATCTCCGCGTCATCGGCTCGACGCTCCGCAGCCGCACGAGCGCGGAGAAGGCGCAGATTCTCGAGGGGCTTGTCCGCGACGTATGGCCTGCATTCGAGGCGCGCAGATTCGCGCCGTTCGTCCACAAGGTCATGCCGATAACGGAGGCGACGGAGGCCCATGCGATCCTCGAACGCGGGGAAAACAGGGGCAAGGTCGTGCTGACGGCATAGGAGGGAATGATGAAGTTTCGCAAGATTCTATTCGTGGCGACTGCAGTCTGCGCTGCTGCGGCGAACGCTGCGGTTATGAGAGACATCCCGTATGCGCCGGAGAACGGCAAGTTCGGATTGGGAGATCTGTATCTGCCGGAGGGGATGTCGCCTGATACTCCAGTCGTGCTTGCAATACACGGTGGCGGATGGAGCGCGGGTGATCGCTACAGCTGGAGCGGTGTCGCCGACTTCTTCTGCCGCGAACTTGGATGTGTCGCTTTCAACATCGAATACCGCCTCGCGTCCGCGACGAACCGCTGGCCCGCCTGCGGCGACGACTGCGTGAAAGCGGCCAACTGGCTTTTTTCCGATGCATTTCGCGAACGCGCCGGATTCATCCCAAAGAAGATATACATCTGCGGCGGTTCCGCCGGTGGACACCTCACGCTCTGGACGCTCGTGAATCTTCCGCCAGAGAGGGTGGCGGGCGCAGTCTCCATCTCGTCAATTGGCGACCCAGCCATCGACTCTGTGCCGCATAGGGGACGCTACACCAATCTTTTGGGCGTCAAGGACGTCGAAGGCCATTTTGCGGAGATGGACCCGATATTGAAAATAAAGACCGGCATGGCGCCTCTCCTCTGCACTCATGTGACTGAGGACAAGGTTGTGCCAATCGCATCGCACAAGGCGTTTGCCGATGCCTACCGCGCCGCAGGGAACAAGTGTGATTTCTTCGAGTATTCCGAGACGATTCGCCAAGGGCTCAAGTGGCATTGCACTTGGATTCCGGATTCCAATCCCCATCGCCTCATCCCCGAACTTGAGACGCAAATTAGGGCGTTCGTGGATCGGTGCGAAAAGTCTCTTCTCCCAAAGCGGGAAGTTCTGTGGCACGACTTCGTCAATCCGCCGGACGCGGCAAAGCCGTGGTGCTACTACCTCTGGCAGAACGGACTTGCCGACCGCGAGACCATAACCGCCGACCTGGAGGCGATGAAGCGCCTTGGCTTCGGCGGAATCAACATGCTCGACACGCGGGGCTACTGGGATGACGAGGAGCATGTCGTCATACCGAAGGCGGAGATCGTCTGGGGCTCGCCGGAGTGGTACGACCTTGTCGAGTTCTGCATCCGCGAATGCGCGCGCCTCGGCCTTGAGTTCACCATGAACGTCGCGGCGTCGGGCGGCTCGATGATAAGCTACATCGACGGCAAGCCATACGAGGCGGACGTCCTTGACCGAAACGACATCCTTGCGCACCTCGACCGCGTCTTCGGCCCGATTCTGAAGCGCGTTCCCGACCTCGTCGGAAAGACGTTCACGCACGTCTATTCCGTCAGCTACGAGGGAAACGTCAAGACGGGCGGCAGCTGGAAGACCATCAAGGACAACTTCTACATCACAATGCGCCAGTGGGCGCACGAGCACGGGCTCAAGATATACTCGGAGTCCGGTGGCCCGTGGTACATGGGCAGCGGATCGGCGCCGCTCGACTGCAGCCAGCTGGACCTTCTGGCGCACAACGACTTTCCGCAGGGCGAGTTCTGGCCGCTCGGTGAACGAGGCAAGAGACCAGATGCGGGACATGCCAATGGGAATGGTAGATACTTCCAGCGTGGCGTGGTGCTTTCTGCCCGGCGCGAAGGGCGCCGCATCGTCTCCATGGAGGCGTTTACGCACATGCTGTGCCACTACTCCGTGGATCCCGCATTGCTTAAACCGACGGCCGACATTGCGTTCGCCGACGGCGCGAACCGCATGGTCTGGCACACCTTCACATCGTCGCCGAAGAAATTCGGCGTTCCGGGGAACGAGTATTTCGCCGGTTCTCACATCAACCGCAACGTCACCTGGCACAAAGACGCCGACGGTTTCGTGAAATACCTGGGGCGCTGTCAATCGCTTCTCCAACGGGGCGAATACGTAGACGACGGCGAGTTTGTGGATGTCAAGACCAACTACTACGGCTGGGGCAGGTTCAGGAAAGACCCCAAGGCGCAGTTCACGGCGACACACCGTCGCGAAGGGGACGCCGAATGGTTCTTCGTCGCCGGAGAGGGGAAGGGCGCGGTCGAACTGAACGCCACGTGCAAAGGGCGCACGGTCGAGATATGGGATGCGGTTGCGGCGACTCGGAAGCCGGTGGCTGGCGCGGCTCTGCCGGACGGCAAGACGCGCGTTTCGCTCGACCTGCCGCTCGGCGGCAGCTGCTTCGTGGTGTTCGCGCCAGAGGTTTCTAATACGGGATTATCTGGGGCAAATTCTCAGGATCCAATAAATCTTCTAAATTCTGTTAAAAAAGACATCCCCCTCACACACGCCTGGCATGTGTCGTTTGCGTACCACGATGGCATATCCGCCGCGCCGCCCGCGCCTGTCACGATGGAAAAGTTGCGCGACTGGACGGCATACGGCAAAGACGAAGAAGCGGACTCGACATCCCTCCGCTACTTCTCCGGCACCGCCGTATATCGGACGACATTTGAGATCCACCGGAATCAAGGCCATCAACTCTCGGCGCACTCCGCCAGACTTTCCCTCGGCCATCTGCCGAGCGGAGTCGCGCACGTATTTCTGAACGGCGAGGACTGCGGAGCAGTTTGGTGTGCGCCGTGGGAGGCCGATGTGTCCTCTGCCATGCGCGACGGAGAGAATGTCGTTGAAATCCACTACACCAACAACTGGCACAACAGGCTTGTCGGTGACTGTTTCCTGAAGCCCGAGGATCGTGTCACGCGATCGGTGCTTCATTATTGGGATGTGCCGCGCGGCAGAACAGACACGAAACGCAAATGGATGCTTTTGCCCACAATGTATTCAGGTCCGGCGGTGTCCGATCCGCTACAGCCGTCGGGGCTGCTTGGGCCGGTTTGCATCAGGCGGCAATGCCGCGCGACAGCGGCATCTGTCATCCGAGACATGCCGTATTCCCCGGAGAACGGGAATTTCGGACTTGGCGATTTGTATCTGCCGGAGAGCGTGACGCCGGAAACGCCTGTCGTGCTCTTGATACACGGCGGCGGCTGGTCTGCTAGCGACCGCTACAGCATCAGCGGCATCGCGGAGTTCATGATGCGTGACCTCGACTGCGCGGTCTTCAACATCGAGTACCGCCTTGCCTCGGCGACGAACCGCTGGCCGGCCTGCGGCGACGACTGCATCAAGGCCGCGAACTGGCTCTTCTCCGACGGCTTCCGCAGCCACGCCGGATTCTCGCCGCGCAAGATTTTCGTCTGCGGCGGTTCCGCCGGCGGACATCTTGCGCTTTGGACCGCGCTCAACCTGCCGATGGACAAAGTTGCCGGCGCAATCTCGATTTCCGGCATAGCGGACATGGAGCCGGATCGCGCCGCGCATCCCGGCAGATACCGCTGGATGACCGATGAAGGGATGCCTGAAGCAAATCCCATAAAAGTGATAAAGACAGGCGGGCCGCGTCTGCTTCTGACGCATGCAGTCGGCGACAAGGTCGTCCCTGTCGAGTCTGAGCGAAATTTCGTCGCCGCGTATCTGGCTGCGGGGAATATCGCTGAAGTGTTCGAATATCCGTGTGACATCCGCGGAGGTCTGACAGGGCACTGCACTTGGATCCCAGACTCCGCCCCGCACCGCCTCATTCCCGAAATTGAGGCGCGGATAACCGAATTCTTGAAAGGAGAAAACAAAGATGAGAACAAAAACAACGCGAATCATTGTGATGACGATGCTTGCCGTAGTGGCGCTTAGCGGGAACGCGATTGCGACTACTACTAATCGCGTCTATAGTACCAATCAGACAGTAGGCGGAGAAGGATGAAGGGTCAAGTATGTATTGCGTCAAGGGGGAAAGTGAAAAACTTTGCTTGGAAGAGGTCTTTGAGTGAAAACTGAGATAGCGCGGACGTATTCGGCCGCGCGTTCGAGGGGTTCAGGGGAGCGAGCTCCCCTGATGGGGGCTGGGGCGACGCCCCAGTGTTGCTATTGATATTGGCGCGCGCAACCCGACGAGCGAATCGGGCGCGCGCCGTTCTTAGCAAACAGCCTTCTCCTTGGTGCTTGTCGTCTGTTCTGCCAGCTTGCCGTAGATCAGTTTGGCCTGGGCATCTGCAAACTCGTTACGGGTGCCGTAGCCGAGTTCGTGCATGCGCTTCGCACCGATCGTCTGGTGGAAGCCTCGCATCTTCCGTTTGAAGAACGCCTCACTATCTCGGTTCGGCGTAGGATCTCCGCGGAGGATGTGCCACCCGTAGGTGATGAGCTTTCTGCCGATTGCGCAGGCAACCTTGTTGCGGGGCTTGCCCCGGTTGACCATCGCCCATCCCCATTTGCCGAGCTTCGAGTTCGCGCACGAGGTGAGGACCGACTGGCCGGCTTCTGTGAAGAAGAACTTCACGTCCTGCCTTCCCTCTCCGTCAAGCGGTTTGTGAAGTCCGCCGCGCCTCTTCGCATTCTCCTCCTCGTCTCCGCTGGAATTGACGATCGGGGAGAACCCGCCGTATGCCGCGAGCTTCGAGGCCTTGGAGAACCTGTGCGGATCCTCGACGGCAGCCTCCAGCGCGAACGCGCCCTTGTAGTTGACGCCTTGGAGCTGCATCAACTTCAGCATCCTCGGATTGGAGAGGACGATCTCGGCGATCCTCTTCGAGAGCGCCTCCTTGCGCGCAAACAGACGGTCGTAGTCTTCCAGCAGCGTCTCGAGCTGCTCTTTCGCGAAGCCTCCGATCCCGGTCTCGGCGATCATCGCCCGGAGCGTGGCCGTCTTGGCCTTCCCGCCCTTGATCGGAAGCTTGTAGCCCTTGCGGCTGCAGACGCTCCAGATGCGGTTCGAGATCCGCGTCACCTCCTTCGACGTGTCGCGGTAGGCGAACATGATGTCGCGGTATTCCGTGTACCTGTCGGACGGTGTCCAGACGCATTCGTCAATGTCGCCCTTGATGTAGGCGAGCGCCAGGTTCTCGGCATCCACGATGTCGCAGATCCTGCGCTTGCGCTCCTTGTTCGCGATGGTGTCGGACCGGACGACCTCCGCACGGTATCCGGCTTCGTTGAGCATCCGCTTGAGGTTCGCCGAGTTGGTCGAGGCCTCGATGATGGTAATCGAGTCGAGGTCGACGTGCCGCTCGTACGTCGCGACCATGGCTTCTATGTCCATGCACTTGATCTCCCGGTGGAGGCAGGGATTGAACCGGTCCGACCAGTCCCAGATGGAGATGGCCAGCTTCTTTGAGTGGGCGTCCATGCCGATCACGAACCGGGGTTCGTCTTCGGTGCTGCGGCGCCGCAGTTGTCTTTTTGCGCTCATTGTGCTACCTTATGGGTGCTGTCGCGTATTGGAGTAGGCGGGCTGCAAGGTTGCATTCAAGTATCCGGGGTCTTTCGCCCCAAGCAGGTGGTTTCCGCCGGCGCTCAAACAGAGCATCGAGCGTGTGCCGTGTGACCGGCCTAGCTCACGACCCTTACGAGCGTCTCCCATGCGTACAGCAAGTGGTTACCAGCCACCTGCTGTTCCGTATCATACTCCAATACGCGGCAGTCTTTCAACCCCGTGTACCATTCCTTTTCAGGGGAACGCGCAATATATTACCAACAGAGCT
>JAFRJH010000335.1 GCA_017432385.1 Kiritimatiellia bacterium | reverse complement strand
GCCGCTCCGCGGTCCTGCGCGACGCGGCGACGACATCGGCGCGCCTGTCGATGCCTATCACCTTGACGTCCGGGTACTTCATGACCTCCGTCAGGTAGTACCAGAGGCTCAGCGTAAGATAGGACTTGCCGCATCCGCAGTCCACGACCGTGAAGGGTCCGCCGCCTGCGGCCCGCGGCCCGGGGCCGCCCGCGGGAGGCACCGTCTCGCCGACGACCTTCAGGAACTCGTTCACCTGGTCGTACTTGCCGCGCATCGACGCGCGCACCCTCCCCTCGCCGTCGGCTATGCCCGTCGCCTTCAGGAGCGCGGTCGAGTCGAACTGCGCAAGCGGCACGTTTTTCACGCGGTCGTGGGGCCTGACCGTCGCCACTCGGTCCATCGCGGCCGAGCGCGAGACGAGGACATGCCCTTTCCTGGTCACCCTCATGTGCAGGTCGCCGGTCGCGGTCATGAGGTGAAGGTCGCGGGCGCCCTTCTGGGCGATGATCTCCTCTAGGCCCGCGGCGGCGCCGTTGGTGTCGAAGTTCTTGACCTGGACCTGGCCGTCGTCGGTCATCTCGGCCTGGAACATGCGTTCGCCGCCGATCTCCACGGGACGAAGGGCGATTTTGAAGACCCTGCCGTTGCGGCGCACGGACTGGACGAGCTTCATGAACCCGTCGCCCAGCACGCGCGCTCGGAGCTCCTCCTTGAGCGAATCCTCTATTTCGTACTTTTCCATAAGCTGCAGCACAACACCTGTCGCGACCTCCGGACGCCGTCAGCGACGCGCACGACCGCACGACGCAGGTATTATACCATAATTTCACCACCGCCCTCGGCGTGCTCCCCATTGGCGGCGCCGATCCGCTCGACGACCAGCGGGGTGGAGACCATATTGCCGTCCACGTCGATCGTGGAGGTCCAGGAGAAGCGCAAAGAGGTCAGTTGGCGGCTGGCGGGGCGGCCTCGTCGAGCCCCGCGCCCGCGACCGGCGAAGAACTCCCTGTAGTCGTCAAGGGTTGGCATGGCGTCCTTCCTTTCGTTTGAGGGTTACATGGCCGGCGGCACGCCTTCTTTACACGCATTGCGCCAGGCAGGTCACAAGGGCCGCCAGGCGCCCTACGGCCGGCCCAGCCGCTCCCTCCACAAGGCGGCGGTCTTCACGAGGTCGCCGACGGCCTCGAGCAGGACGTCGGGCTCGGCGGCCTGGAGGTGGATCGACCGGATCGCGGCGAAGGACTTCGTCTCCGGGTCCTGGCAGAGGACAGCGCCCGGCCTTTCGCGCAGGGCGGCGTTCGCCGCCAGCATGTCGCGGGCGACGACGCCGCCGGAGCCGCCGAAGGCTTCGCCTATTTCCGCGTGGAGCAGGATCGTCCCGTCTGCCACGTGGTCGAGAAACGAAACCGCGATGCCGTCGAAGTCGATGACAACGGCCCCCGTCGCCGTTTCCGGCGGCGGGAGCCCGCATTCCGCGACGAAGGCCTCCATTCGATGTGTGTAGTCCATCATGTCTTGCCGTGCCGTTGTTTGTCAGGTGGGGCGGACAGTCTACGCGGGAACCTGGTTGGGGTTGGTGCGCTCGTAGATCGTCTGCTGGTCGTAGAGCGCGTTGACATGGATCTTCATGCTGGCGTCGACGGTCCCGGTGAACTTGAAGCTGGCGCCGATCTTGTCCGCCGCCTGATGGAAGCGGTCGGCGATCCGGTAGTTCTGCTCCAGCCTCGTGGACTCCGCCATGTCGCACTGCGACCAGTCGGCGCCCGCGAACTTGTCCATGTCCGAGGCGGGGATCTTGATCTCCACTTCGTATTTCGCGTAGGAGCCGTCGTCGTCCGTCGCATTGTTCAGCATCTTCCGGCCGTTGGCCGCAACCACCGAAAAGTGGCGGGTGAACTTCGTCGTCCCCTTGATCGTGATGTTGCCGTCGGCGTCCTTCGTGACGGAGAAGCCGTTCGTCTGGTCCCCGCCCATGTTGACCCCTTCGCCTGCCTGGAAGATCGGCGACTTGGCCTCGGGGTCGAATGCGTGGCCCATGGAGGTCATGGCGCTGCCGAACGCGCCCTGGTGGAGCACCGACATGAGGACGCTGGCCTTGCGCTTCGTCGCCTCGCCGGCGGCGTCGAAGGTCGCGCGCTTGTCGCCGGTGAGGAACTGCACGATCTTGTCGCGCGCGGCGTCGGGATCCCTGGTCTTGACCTTCTTGCCGCCCAGCGAGACGGTCATGCCGCGCTTGATGTCGGCGGAGAAGGAGTCGTAGCTCGTGGCGCCCGACATCTGGCCGGCGATGAGCATCGCCACGTTGGCCTTGGCGTGCCGGCTCACGCGGGTCTTGAACGCGCCGGCCGGATCCGCGGCCTTCTCGAGGCCGCTGCCGTCGGCGACGATGGAGACGATCTCGGACGCGGCGGCGCCGGTGATGCCGAACTGCTTGGCGAAGGCCTTCAGCTCTGCGTTGATCGCCTTGTTGACGGCGAGGATGCGGCGGGCGGTGAGCGGCTTCCCGGAATTGTTGAACCTGTCGAGTTCCATCGCGGTGCGAACGCTCTTCGGGACATCGTCGATGGTTGTGCCGAAGACATCGATCACGGCCTGCTTGAAGATGGCGCGCGTCGCGTTGTTCAGATCCGTCTGGTCCTGGTGCCGCGAGGCTCTGTTGAACAGGCCCCTGGGAGCGTCGGCCGTGGAATAGCTGCAGGTGATCGCGTCCCCGCCCTGCAGGCGCACCACGGAGTCGCCTCCGCGCGCGGTGGGGTCGTTCTTGACCTGCTGCGCGTATTGGAAGGCCGCGTTCAGCTTGTCGTATGCGTTGAAATCGACGTTCGGCATGGCTTTCTCCTTGGGTTCGTTGTTGCAAGACCGTGAACGGAACTGTCGGTTCGCCCTCTATACACGCGGCGGGGGCGGAGGTTACACCCGGATGAAGCCGGAGGGCCCGGTGACGGGGTCCGCGTCCTCGCCGTCCGCCTTCGCGAGCGCGGACTCCTCGTCCACGTCGAGGAAGGCCGTCGCGAGCCGGCGCCATTCCACGGCCGTGTCGACGAGCGCCTCGACGGCGCGGGAGAGGGATTCCGGATCTGCGAGGGCGAGCGGGCGCGACGCAGTGGCGAAGAGCTCGCCCGACTCGGCGTCCAGCGAAAGCGCCGTCCCGCCCATAGCCAGGTAGTTCGACTGGAGCGCGACCGCGGCGAAGGCGCCCCGGGCGTCGGGCGGCATCCCCCCGACTTCGGCCGCGATGACGACAGACCCGCCTTCGGCGTCCCTGCGGATCGTCACTTCCGTGCCGTCGATGGCGAGCACGACGGGGTCGCCGTCGGAGCGCTCGTGCAAAACTACCCCCAGCGCGTCCGCAAACGCGCCCACACAGTCGTCGAATGTCTTGTCTGGTGCCATGGAAAGCAAACTTCTTCCTTTGGTTTACGCTTTGCCGTGCAACCCCGCCTGCAAGCCGTGCGGCAGGCCACTACACGGCCGGCGGCGGCGACTCCCCGTAGTCCTTGCCCATCGTCAGAATGTTCAGTCCGTTCCGCCGCTTGTATGCCACCGGCGACATCGTTTTCTTCACGATCAATATCCCGAGCCCCCCGGCATCCATGTCGTCGGCGCAGAGCTTCGTGTCGGGATCGCGCGTGGACAGCGGGTCGAACGGCTTGCCGTCATCGGAGATTGTCAGCCTCACGCCCTCCGGGCAGTGAGAGCGCGCCACAGCCAGCGTCCAGCGCGTGGCGCCCGAATACTTCACGATGTTGGAGAATATCTCGTCCGCCGCCGTCATCAGGCGCGCCCTTTCGTCGCCCGGGACGGACTCAAGCGCGGCCGCGAGGTCTGCCGACGCCGCCGCCAGGCCGTCCATCGTGGGCGCATACTCCCCGTTGAACACATCGGGCGTGCCGCGGTAGCGAATCACCAGCTGCGTGCAGTCGTCCGCCTGCTCGGCGCCGGCCGCGTGCATGCGCACATCTTCGAGCACCGACTTCAGAAGCGCCTCGCCGCGCAGCGGGCTGTTGGAAAGGTGCTTCAGCAGGCGGGGATCCCCGTAAAGCTCGCCGGACGCGTTCGGCTGCTCCGTGATCCCGTCCGTGTAGAGGTAGATCGCGTCTCCGGGTTCGAGCTGGACCTCGCCGACCATGTATTTGATTCCCGGCATGGCGCCGAGGACGAGCGAAGGCCTGCTCCGGAGGAACTCGCATCCGCCGGCGCGACGGACTACCGGCGAGTTGTGCCCGGCGTTGACGTATATGACGCGGCCGGTGTGTATGTTCAGCTCGCCGGCCCAGACCGTGACGAAAGTGCTCGAGGAATTGCCCTCGCACAGCGCATCGTTGACGTCGTCGAACACCTGGGCGATCGTCTTGCCCGTCTGCGCCGCGCTTTTTATCAGCGCCTTGGCCCTCATCATGAACATCGCGGCGGGAACGCCCTTTCCGCTGACGTCGGCTATCAGGAACAGGACCCTGTCCTGCCCGGTGAAGTAGAAGTCGTAGAAATCCCCTCCGACCTCCTTCGCCGTATCCATCAACGCCCAGATCGAGAAGCTCTGCTCGTCGGGAAACGGGGGAAACACGCTCGGCAGGGCCGAGAGCTGGATGTCCCTGGCCATTTCGAGGTCCCTTGCGGCCTGCTCGCGCATCTGCTGGCGCACGAACGAGGATATGACAAAGCCGACGAGAAGCGCGACGAACACGAGCGCCGCGCCGTTCAGGACCGCCGTCGCCCCGACGAGGACGTCGCGCTGCACCGCAGCGGAGTCCCTGGGGATCATGACGTACGTCGGGAAGCCCTCGATCTCCTTGCGCTTCCAGTAGAACGAGCCGTCCGGATCGTCCCAGTGCGCGCCCTCGCGGTTCGGCTCCTCGTAGTCGGAGAGGATAAGCCCGGACGTAGTGGTCACCACGATTCCGCCCGTTCCCCCGACGCGCCAGTTGCGGAAGAGGTCCATGAGCGAGGAGCGCGCGAGGCCGCGGAGCGACTCGCCGTCGCAGCCGATCTCCACGAAGCCGCCCGTCGACGGCATCCAGACCCCCACGAACTTGCGCCACTCGCCGTTGGCGGTGTTGGAGCGGTACGGCTGGCAGTATTCCGTGTCCGGCCCGTCGACAAGGCACATCATGTCCTCCGCAAGGCCGCCCGCCGTCTTGAAGTTGAAGGCCGGCTTCCCGGGAGCGGCAAGGTAGCCCGGCAACGTGGATGCGACGATGTCGCCATTCGTGTCGGCGACGTTGATCTCCGTGACGTGAAGCTCCTTCGCCAGCGCCTGGAGCGAGGCGGTGTCGACCGGATACGCGTCCTCCTCTATCCGCTCGCGCACCGCCATGCACTGCAGGACGAGCCTTTCGTCCACGCAGTCCGTTATCTCGTCCTTGACGTTCTCGAAAGTCCTGTCGATCAGCTTGTACGCATCGCGCTCGGAAAGCCGGCTGTGGAGGAACCACGTGAACGCCATGGACAGCAGAAACGCCGCGAAGACGCTCAGGACAAGCTTCATGTTCAGGCCGCGGCGCGGGGTCATCTCGCACCCCCTTCCGCAATGACGGCGTTGGCCGCCGCAAGGACGTCCGGACGCCGCTTGTCAACGGCAACGCCGTAGAACTCGCGCGTCTGCAGAGGCGTGACAGCGAGCCTCCCGCCGGACGCCTCGGCGAGCGCCGCCAGCTGCGCGCCGTCGAAGAGCACGGCGTCCACCTCGTCCCTCCTGAGCGCCGCTATGGCGTCCTGGATGCGGATGTAGCGCTTGGGGTCGCACCCGTGCAGGCAGAGGTAGACGTCGTGGGCGGAATCGGACTCTATGCCGATGCGGATGGCGTTCAGCTGCGACATCCGGGGCTTCTTCCCGTCCGTCCTGTACAGAAAGCGCGCCCCGCCCTCGCCGTACGGATCGGAGAAGTCGACGTCTCGGAGCCGCGCCTCGGTCATCGTGATGGTCGCGATGGAGAAGTCCGCAGTGCCGGCCTTTAGGCGCGGCAGGATCTCGATGAAATCGACGCCTTCCATGACCATCCCTCGGCCCATCTTCGCGGCGATCTTCCGCGCGAACTCGACGTCAGTGCCGACAATCTCGCCGGCCTCGTTCCTGTAGCAGCACGGAGGCTCGGTCGGGTTCGCGAGGAACACGAGCGGACGCGACGTGTCGGAGACGCGCGGATCGACGGCATCTCCTCCACCTCCGCCGGAACAGCCGACGATGGCGGCAAGAGCCAGGATGACTGAATACTTCATATTTCGCCGATAACCTCCCAATGGCGCCGCCATTATACCATATTTCCGGCACGCGCCACCGTTTCTCGAAATGAAATTTCCGGCGACTGCGCGGCATGATCTATGCGTCCTTTGCGTCCTCTGCGGCTAAAACCCTTTGACTCTGCACAAACATCTCGTTGCACTCCGGATCCGGCGCGAATGGGCGGAAGCGGAAATGTTTTGGTATAATGTTCGGCGTAGTCGACCAACGGAGCCGGACCCCTGAAACGCGACCCACAGCCAACCCTCTTCGCCGCCGAAGGCGAAATGGACGAATCAACGCCCCTCGCGGAGCGCATGAGGCCGCGCTCCCTCGACGAGGTCGTAGGGCAGGAGCACCTTGTCGGCGCAGGCAAGCTGCTGCGGACGCTCATCGAGCGCGACACCGTGCCGTCCATGATCTTCTGGGGCCCGCCCGGCGTGGGGAAGACCACCCTCGCCGGCGTCATAGCGCGGACCGCCAACGCCCGCTTCGTCACGTTCTCCGCCGTCACAAGCGGGATCAAGGAGATCAAGGAGGTGATGTCCGGGGCGGACGAGGGACGCGCCTTCGGACGGAAGACCATAGTCTTCGTCGACGAAATACACCGCTTCAACAAGGCGCAGCAGGACGCCTTCCTGCCCTTCGTCGAGCGCGGCAGCATCATACTGGTCGGCGCGACGACGGAAAACCCGTCCTTCGAGGTGAACGGCGCGCTCCTGTCGCGGTGCAAGTTGTTCGTCCTCAAGCCCCTCTCCGAAGACGCCCTCCTCACGCTCCTCCGCCGCACGGCCGCGGACCCGCGCGCGTTCGGCGGACGGCGCGTCTCGATCCAGGATCCCCTTCTCAGGGCCATCGCCGTCTTCGCGAACGGCGACGCGCGCGCCGCGCTGTCCACGCTCGAGATGGTCGTCCTGAACAGCGACGAGAAGGACGGCGCCGTGGAAGTCACCGAGGAATGCGTCCGGGAATGCACGGCCCGCAAGTCGCTCCTGTACGACAAGACCGGCGAGGAGCACTACAACATCATATCGGCGCTCCACAAGTCGATGCGGAACTCGGATCCCGACGCGGCCGTGTACTGGCTCGCGCGCATGCTCGAGGGAGGGGAGGACCCCCTCTATGTCGCGCGGCGCGTCACGCGCTTCGCCGCCGAGGACGTCGGGCTTGCGGACCCGCGCGCGCTGGAGATCGCCGTCGCCGCCTTCCACGCCTGCCATTTCATCGGCATGCCAGAATGCACGGTCCACCTCGCCGAGGCGGTCATATACCTGTCGCTGGCGCCTAAGAGCAACTCGTCCTACATCGCCTACGAGCGCGCGAAAAGGGACGCGCTCGAGAAGTCAGCCGAGCCCGTCCCGCTCGTCATCCGCAACGCGGCGACGAAGCTCATGAAGGAGATAGGCTACGGCAGGGGCTACCGGCTCGCGCACTACGAGGAGAACAAGATCGCCGACATCCAGTGTCTGCCCGACTCGCTCGTCGGCACGGAGTACTACACTCCGACGGAGGAAGGCGTCGAGGCGAGGATCAAGGCGCGGCTCGCCGCCGTCAAGGAATGGAAGGCCAAGCTCGCCGCCGGGCGGAAACGGTAGCGGGCGGACGGCGCCATTTGCGCGAAATCAGCGAACCTCCGTCCTGAAATATGATATAATAACCGCCAGCAATCGAGGTACTCACATGTTCAACAACAAGGTATACCACAAGATCGACGCGCTTTCAGGGTCCGTGGCGACGCTCCGCGCGGAGGGCGTCAAGTACAACGAAATCGCCGAAATCGAGTCCCGCGCCGGCACTTCGCTCGCGCAGGTCATCAAGCTCGACGGCCCGAACGTGACCCTGCAGATCTTCGCGGGCGCGCGCGGCGTCGACACGGCGGCCCGCGTGAGGTTCCTCGGCGAGACCATGAAGGTCCCCTTCTCCGAAGCGCTCCTCGGCCGCGCGTTCACCGGCTCGGGCGTTCCGCGCGACGGAGGCCCCGCCATAAACGAGAACCCGTCCCCGATTGGCCAGCCGTCGGTGAACCCGGCGAAGCGCATCATGCCGAACCGCATGGTGAAGACGAACATCCCGATGATCGACCTGTTCAACTCGCTCGTCATCTCCCAGAAGCTGCCCATCTTCGCCAAGGCGGGCGAGCCCTACAACGAGCTCCTCGCGCGCATCGCGCTCCAGGCCGACTCCGACGTCATCGTCATCGGCGGCATGGGCCTCAAGTACGACGAATACCTCAAGTTCCGCTCGACGCTCGACAAGTCCGGAGCGCTCGCCAAGACCGTGATGTTCGTACACACCGCCGCCGACCCGACTGTCGAGTGCGTGCTCGTCCCCGACGTCTCGCTCGCAGTCGCCGAGAAGTTCGCCCTCCAGGGCAAGGACGTGCTCGTGCTGCTCACCGACATGACCTCGTTCGCGGACGCGATGAAGGAGATCGCCATCACCATGGAGCAGATCCCCTCCAACCGCGGCTACCCCGGCGACCTCTACTCCCAGCTCGCGGCCCGGTACGAAAAGGCGGTCGACTTCGACGGCGCGGGCTCGATCACGATCCTCGCAGTCACCACGATGCCCGGCGACGACGTCACGCACCCGGTGCCGGACAACACCGGCTACATCACCGAAGGCCAGTTCTACCTCCGCAACGGGCGAATCGAGCCCTTCGGATCGCTCTCGCGACTGAAGCAGCAGGTCAACAAGGGAGTGGACAAGTTCGTCGACGTGGACGGCAAGAGGGTCAACGTCAACAAGACACGCGAGGACCACCGCACGATCATGGACGCCATGATCAAGCTCTACGCCCAGTACAAGGAGACGATCGAGAAGCAGTCCATGGGCTTCAGAATGTCCGCCTGGGACCAGAAGCTCCTCAAGTACGGCGCCATGTTCGAGGAGAAGATGATGGACCTTTCGGTCAACATCGACATCATCGACGCACTGGACCTCGGATGGAAGATCCTCGCCGAATGCTTCGATCGCGGCGAAGTCGGCATCCCCTCGAAGATGTCCGACAAGTACTGGCCAAAGGCCTGACCGCGGCGCCGCCGCAGCCTCCCGACGCGCCGAGGGCCAGGGGAAAAAACCTGGCCCTTCACTTTTTGAAGATGAAGCCCCAGACCTTGAACAGGTATTTCGGGAGCATCATCGCGAAACAGCTGAAATAGCCGTTCTCGCGGTTGGCGCGGACGTTCTCCATGTTCAGGAGCACGTTCGCGCGCCAGTTCTTCGTGGACTTCCCGCCCATGCGCATCTTGACGACGCACTCAGGAAGATACACCGCCCTGACGCGGTTGCGGCAGAGATAGCGAACCATCAGCTCGAAGTCAGCCGAGATGCTGTAGCCGAGCCTGTATCCGCCCAGCCTCTTGAACAGCTCCCGCCGGATGTACACGCTCGGATGGGGCGGCATGTAGCCCCAGTTGTGCATCCACGGACGCCATCCGCCCGCGCCGTAGTAGCGGACAGTCGTCTCCAGATCTTCCCGGACAAACCTGATGTCGGCGTAGACGCAGTCGACCGGCTCCGGACGACCGTCGGACCCCTGGCCGAACGCCGCCGCAATGTGCGCCAGCGTGTCCGGCCCCTCGAGCACGTCGTCCGCGTTCAGGATGCCTACGACATCGCCCGTCGCCATCCCGATGCCCTTGTTGATCGCGTCGTACATGCCTCTGTCGCTTTCAGACAGCCATCTGAAAGTGCAGTTGCGGGCTGCAAGTTGCGAGTTACGGGTTTTGTCAGCGTACTCTTTGACCATCTCGGCAGTGCCGTCGGTCGAACCACCGTCGACTACAATGTACTCAACGTCGACGCCGCGCTGGGCGAAGACCGACTCGATCGCGGTCCCGATCGTCGCAGCGCCGTTGTAGCAGGCCGTTATAATGGAGATCTTCATTCGCAAATCCTTTTAATACCATCCTTCAGCAGGCGCACGCGCTCTTCAGGCGTCCCTTCTCGATACCCCTTCAGGTAAATCAACCGCCCGCCATATCCGTCCCACACGCCTTTTTCGCGCGTTTCGTGGGTCCCAACCTCCCCCATCCCATTTCCGTGTATTCGGTGTATTCCGTGGTTCCATGCCGGCGCGCCGTCCGTGGTGATCACGCGCTTGCCCCGTTCCAGCGCCTCGGCGACGACCCGGCCGAAGTTCTCCGAGAGAGTCGGGAGAACGAGAACATCGCACCACTCCCAGACGCGGTCAAGTTCGCCGCCCTTAGCATCAGAGACGATTCGCAACTCGACATTGGGCTGACCAGCTACGGCCTGTTCAAGATATTCAATCCCTTTCAGCGGATGCTTGCGCCCAAGATACAGCAAATGAAGCGGATTTGAAATTATAAAATGGGTCTGACCTGTTTTATCATTTTCCGGCAGGCCGAAAAAGCGCTTTAGATTCGTGATTTCAATTTTCCGCGCCCTTGGTTCGTAGTCTCTTATCCATTCCGCTTCCGCTTCGCACGTGGCCAGCAGCACATCGGCACGCCTCAACATGCGGTGCTCCCACAATGTCACCAGCCGCTTCTTCCAGCCATGATACGCCAGACGGACGGGATCGTAGCTTCCGGCAGGGCGTATATACAACTCTGCGCCACGTTCCTTTGCCATCTTCGCCGCTTTCCACAAGACGGGCAGCCAGGCCCCGTGTATGCAGACCCTGTCGACGCCGGCTTCTAGCCGTGCGGCAAGATCAGATATGCCGTTCGTCAGGATCGAGTCATGCCCCAGTCCCCGTTCCTCTTCGACGAACTGGCGCGCCGTGTTCGCCATGCCGTTCCATTCCTGAAGTCCGGCGCAAAAATGGACAATCCTCATCTGTGGACCTCCCGCCAATCAATGCCGTACAAACGAGACGCATCCATCTTCCGCTTGCGCCAAGTTCCGTCCAGGACACTCGCGCATCTCGTGACATTGCGCCAGAATGCCTGGCAAGTCAATCCGTGCCTTCGAAGCGTCACGTCGCGCTCCCGTTCGTGGGCTGCTTCGTTTCCGCCGCCCATCGTCTTCGACCCCCGGTGCATCCTGAATCCCCAGACATAGTCGCCAAGCCCGACGAACCGCTCGCCCGCCTTGGCCCATCGCGTCCACAAATCGATGTCCATCACGTACTTCAGCCCCGCGTCAAATCCGCCGCGCCTCTCCCACAGCCCACGCCTGAAAAACGCGCTCGGCCCGCCTGTCCACACGCTCAGCCTCTTCCCGAACCAGCTTCTCCACTTCGCATCGGTCCTGACGTCCTTCACAATCCCCTTCTCGTCCAGATACACCGTATCCCCCGCAATCCAATTAATCCTGTCAATCCTGTTAATCCTGTCCAAAACTTTCTTAAGCGCCCCCGGCAGCAGAACATCATCGGCATTCAGTCAGAACAGCCACTCGCCCCTCGCCTTGGCAAACCCCTTGTTCAGCGCATCGCTCTGCCCGACATCAGGCTCAATATCTGCATCTTGCACAATGATTTCCAAGTTATCGCCGAGTCCTTGAGCTTTAAGCGAGTCGACAGCTTCGCCAAAGAAAGGTCTATCACCTTTCACCGGCATCACACAGCTAAACAGAGGATTGTTCATATTTATTAGCCGCAAAGAACGCAAAGATCGCAAAGAGTATTTTTCATATTTATTGGCCGCAAAGAACGCAAAGATCGCAAAGAGTATTTAGATGCGAGTCCGAGCAATCTTTTTGCACTGAAACTTCTCCGATCCGAAATTCAAAAGCAGTCCATGTTCAAGGCCTGTTGCCTTAAGATAGTTCATTAGCTGGGCCACATGTACATCGAGCAATGTAGTGACGGCCTTCAATTCTATGATTAGCCCATCAACGATCATATCGGCAACATAGTCACCAAGCAAATAACCATCTTCGTCTTTAACTTGAATCGGCACTTGTGTCTGAACCAAGAATCCAGCCTTCTCAAGCCGATGTCTTAATCCATTCTCATATACTTTTTCCAGATACCCTACTCCAAGATAGACATGTAGCTCATAGGCAATCTGCCTAATCTCATCACATACTTCTTTTGCCTTCTCTTCTGTCATTTCCTCTCCTTTGCGCTCTTTGCGTTCTTCTTGACCACCGTAGCCTCGGCGAAGGTGGTTGCTGCTGAAACAACCCTCACCTAAACACCCTATACCCAACTATCCCAACCCATTCATGGAATGCCGTGGAATTGATGTAGAAGCAGTACGGATCCGGCAGCAGAGGCATCTTCCGCGTCGCCATCACCAGGTTCTCGAAGTCCGCCGGCGCGCACACAACATCAATCTCTGGCGCATACTTCTTGAACATCAATCTCGCCCTCTTCATGTGCCACGCGCTAGTAACAAGCAATATCTTCCCCTCTCCCCCTTCTACACGGCTATCCTCTTTGCGCTCTTTGCGTTCTTTGCGGCTACCTTCTTCTCCCTCTATACGTTCTGCACGGCTAAATAATTCCCGCAGCCCCTTCGCCTCTTCCTCCGTAGTCCTTGCATCGAGAAACGACACCGCCTCCTCGCCCACGCCGAACTCCTTCAGCAGCGGCAACGTAGTGTCTTTTGCATAGTCACCCGTCGCTATGATCTTGGATGCCTTCTCCGCCTTAAACAACCGCGCCGCCTGCCAGACGCGATCGGCGCTCATCCACATTTCGGCATAGGGGCTCAGGTTCGTCTCGGCTCCCATGCCGCCGCCGAGCAGAACGATTGCATCGGCTTCTGGGAACGTTTCAACCGCCGGCACCCTGCCATCCACCAGGAACTCCCTCTCCAGCGGCACGCCGACGACCCAGGTCATGGCAGGCGTCATCCATAGCCACAGCCACGCGACCGTAAGCCCGCCAACCCATTTAGCCATCCTCTTCCGCCCCAGCCGAGCGCAGACAACTGCGGCAATTCCTCCGGCAATCGCCCCGCCAATGGGGCTTACCAGGAATCCGACGATTTTATTGATGTAGTACATCATATAGTCACCAAGGGATTATGAGTCCCCCGCTTCAATTTCCGTGTATTCAGTGTATTCCGTGGTTCAAATCTTTGCGTCCTTTGCGTTCTTTACGGCTGAAATCAGATTTCGCTACGCTTCAACTGCCGTTTTTAGGCTAATGGATCTTATCCAAGCAAAACCCATCGCGCCAATTTCGGACGGACACTTTGTGCTCGCCAAAATCCCTCATCTCTTCGCCGTCATAGATCAGCAGCGGCGACGTTGCCGCTGGATCCCCTTCGCAATACGGCTCTAGGTTCTTGACCAGATTCTTGCCGAACGTCATCGATGACTTGATTTCAATTGGCACGACTTTGCTTCCGACCGAGACAATCACATCGACCTCGAAACCCTTCTCCGTGCGGTAAAACGCCATTCTCGGCTCCCGTCCGCTATTGGCAAAGCCCTTGCGGATATCCGCAACGACCATGTTCTCGAACAGCGATCCCCTCAGTGGATGCGCGGCAATCTGCGATGGGTTCTCTATCCCCAGCAGATAGGAAACGAGTCCAACGTCGGTGAAATACACCTTCGGAGACTTTACAACCCTCTTGGAGACGTTCGAGAAGTGCGGCGGCAGGCGAAACACAAGGAAAGACGCCTCCAGCACAGAAAGCCACGCCGAGATCGTGGGGACGGAAACCCCCGTCTCGTTTGCAAGCGACGTAAAGTTCACCACTTGTCCGACTCGCCCCGCCAGCAAAGTGACGAATCGCTCAAACTGAAGCAGATTCTTGACATTGACAAGCCGCCGCACATCGCGTTCAACGTATGTACGGAAATAGTTGCGGTAATAGTTGAAAGCCCTTTTCCTCTGCGAATACAGCTCCGGCATGAATCCCCTCGTCAGACATTCATCCGTCGAAAGCGCGCGAACGTCATTCTGCACCTCCGCCGAAGAAAGCGGGAGCAGGTCAAGGATGCTTGTCCTGCCAGCGAGAGACTCGTCAACGGCTTCCGCAAGCTGCGTCTGCTGGCTGCCGGTCAATATGAACTGTCCGCACAGATGCCTCTTTGAATCGACAATCGACTGGACCGCTGCGACAATCTCCGGCAAACGCTGTACCTCGTCAATGATAAGCGGCGGCGGATGATTGACAAAAAACGACTTGTAGTCCGACGCTGCCGCATCGCGCGTTTCCTTGTCTTCCATTGATACATACCCGAAATTCGGACAACAAGCGCGCACAAGCGTCGTCTTTCCGGACTGACGCGGACCAAATACGGTAACGACGGGATATTCCGCCAATTCCGACTCAAGAGTTTTTGCCAACAGGCGATCAATCATCTTGCATTCCTCGGTTTCTCGAGGCATAGTATATCAAATTCAGGGCGGATTTGTAAAATACAACTTTACGATTACGCCCTCTTCCGCCTCGCTACCTCTCCCTCTCTCCAACTCTACACGACTTATACATTTTCCGTGTATTCTGTGTATTCGCGGCTGCTTGGGGCACCCCTTCGGGGCTCGCGTTCGCTCGGCTTCCTCGACTGCGTCTCGCTTAATGGTTAACCATCTTTGCGACCTTTGCGTTCTTCTTGACCACCGTAGCCTCGGCGAAGGTAGTTGCGGCCACCATCTACACATCTACACAGCCCTCTCTCCATTTTCCGTGTATTCTGTGTATTCGCGGCTGCTTGGGGCACCCCTTCGGGGCTCGCGTTCGCTCGGCTTCCTCGACTTCGTCTCGCTTAGTGGTTCAAATCTCTTTGCGACCTTTGCGTTCTTTGCGGCTACCATCTACACAGCTACACAGCCCTCTCTCCATTTTCCGT
>JAFRJH010000334.1 GCA_017432385.1 Kiritimatiellia bacterium | reverse complement strand
CTACGAGTTCCACGGCCTCAGCCTCGGCGCGCTCAACTACACGGGCAAGCTCCTCGGTGCGCAGATCGGCTTGATCAACGTCGTCGCGGAGTCGGCCCACGGCGTCCAGTTCGGCGTGTTCAACGCCACTCCCTCCCTGCAGGGTTTCCAGATCGGCCTTCTGAACGTCATCGGCAACGGACTCCTCCCGATCATGCCGTTCGTCAACGGCAGCTTCTAACAGACAGCGGAGGAATCATAGAGATGGCATTCTGCTGCATGTTCGCCGGCCAGGGCGCGCAGATCCCCGGCATGGGCCGCGATTTCGCCGAGTCCAGCCCCGACCTGATGGCGCTCTTCGAGAAGGCCAACGCCGTTCTCGGCTTCGACCTCATGAAGGTGTGCTTCGAGGGCCCGGCCGAGGACTTGACCAAGTCCAATGTCTGCCAGCCCGCGATCTTCGTGACGAGCTATGCGGCCTATCTATCGCTCCAGAAGCGCCGTCCGACGGCGTTCGCGTGCGCGGCGGGCCTTTCGCTCGGCGAGTGGGGCGCGCTCTGCGCGGCCGGCGTGCTCGACTTCGATTCCACGCTCAAGGTCCTCGAGGCCCGCGGGCGTTTCATGCAGGAGGCCTGCGAGGCCGAGCCGTCCGGGATGATCGCCGTCGTCGGCGCGTCGCCCGACCAGCTCAAGGCGCTCTGCGAGGCGACGGGCTGCACCGTCGCGAACGTGAACTCCGCGGCGCAGCAGGTGCTCTCGGGCTCCAGGGACGCCGTCGCCGCCTGCGCGGCGAAGGCGAAGGAGCTCGGCGTGAAGCGGGCGATACCGCTTGCGACCGCCGGCGCGTTCCACTCGAAGTTCATGGCGCCGGCGCGCGAGAAGCTCGCGCCCGTGCTGGATTCGATCTCGTTCAGCGCGCCGAAGTTCCCCGTGCTGTCCAACGTGACGGGCAGGCCGCATTCGTCCGACCCGGGCGAGATCAGGGCCCTTATGCTCGAGCAGGTGACAGGCACGACCAACTGGGCGGCGGATGTCGAGTGCGCAAAGTCCATGGGCTGCTCGACCTTCGTCGAGTTCGGCCCCGGCAAAGTGCTCTCCGGCCTCGTGAAGAAGATAGACCCCGCGCTTGCGGCGGTGAACGTGTCGGACATCGCGTCCCTTGACGCCGCGGTCGCGGCGATCGGGGCCTGAATTTCTCTAAGGAGCTGAAATGGACAGGAATCTGGAAGGCAAGACGGCCATTGTCACGGGAGCGGCCCGCGGAATCGGCGCGGCGATCGCGAAGGCGCTCGCGGAGCGCGGCGCATCCGTCGCGGTGTGCGACCTCAAGGCCGAGTGGTGCGACGAGACGGTCAAGGCGCTCGAGGCCCTCGGCGCGAAGGCGAAGGGCTACGGCGTGAACGTCGCCGTGTCCGCCGAGGTCGACGCGTGCGTGAAGGCGGTGATCGCGGACTTCGGCGGCGTGGACATAATGGTCAACAACGCCGGCATCACGAAGGACGGGCTCCTGATGCGCATGTCGGACGACGACTGGGACGCCGTGCTCGACGTGAACCTCAAGGGCACGTTCCTCTTCACTCGCGCGGTCAGCCGCCCGATGATGAAGAACAAGGCGGCGGACGGAACGCAGCTCGGCGGATCGATCATCAACATCGCGTCCGTCGTGGGCATAATGGGCAACGCCGGCCAGGCAAACTACACGGCCTCGAAGGGCGGCGTCATCGCGCTCACGAAGACGACGGCGAAGGAGCTCGGGTCGCGCAACATCCGCTGCAACGCGGTCGCGCCGGGCTTCATACAGTCGAAGATGACGGACGTCCTCCCCGACGACGTGAAGAAGGCCTACATGGACACGATACCCCTCAGGCGCTTCGGCACGGCCGACGACATCGCCAGGGCGGTTGCGTGGCTCGCGGGTCCCGAGTCGTCCTACGTGACCGGGCAGATCGTCTCGGTGAACGGGGGAATGATAGGCTGACCCCCCCCTTGCGCCCGAAAGCGGAATTTAGTACAATACAATCAACCAAACCACAAGGAGAATCAATATCATGGCAGGCAAGCTTGAAGATCGCGTGAAAGACATCATTGTTGAGCAGCTCGGAGTCAATGCCGAGCAGGTCACGACGGAGGCCTCGTTCATCGACGACCTTGGCGCGGACTCGCTCGACTCTGTTGAGCTCATCATGGCGTTCGAAGAGGAGTTCGGCGCGGCCATCCCCGAGGAGGATGCCGAGAAGCTTACGACGGTTGGCAAGGTCGTCGAGTACCTGAAGTCGAAGGGCTATGGCGACGACGGCGCCGCTCCGGCGAAGTAAGTGCCCGTCGAGAGGCTGCGAACAAGGCGCCCGGCTTCGGCCGGACGCCTTTTCGCATCTTTCTGCGCGCGGATTTTCCGCCGTCATTCCGTTCGTCCGGGAAATTTGGTATAATCGCGACCATGAAGATCCGCAATGCGCTTTTCGTTCTGCTGCCGGCCGTCGCCGGCTGCCTCGGCACCGCGCCGAAGGCTCCCGTGAACTGGACGGTCGAGTGGTCCGCCGACGGGCAGGCCGTGTTCGCGAAGCCGACGATGCCTGCCGTCAAGCTGCTGCGGCTTGATGTCCGCGCGCCGTACAGCGGCACGCGGCTTGCCGTGCTGCGGGCCGACGGATCGATCGCGTTCGATCCGTTCAATGGATTCGCAGCTCAGCCTGCGTCGCTCCTGACGGGCGCGGCGCTTGACGCGCTCGAGGCGACGGGGGCTTTCGAGTCCGTGCTTCCGGGCGCGTCCACGGCTTCCGCGCCGCTCGTTGCGGAGGCAACGGTGACGAAGCTGGCCCTCGACTGCCGCGCCAAGGGCAGGCGTGACGCCGTGGCGGCCGTGACGCTCGCGCTCCTGTCGGGCCGCGGCGTGGTGTCCGTTGCCAAGGGCGAGGCCGCCGTTTCCGCGGCCGACGGAGGGTACTCGGCGGCGTTTTCGAAGGCTTTCTCCGGCGCGGTCGCGGAGGCCGTGCGCGGTCTCAAGGTGAAATGACCCTCGTCGCGTCCATAGGCAGGGGCTGGCTTGACGGGGTCGCCGCCGCGCGCGAGTCGCTGGCGGTCCTCGGCGAGACGGTGAGCGAGGCTGCGGGGATGGTGCTGCATCCGCGGCGTTTCCGCCTCGGCGACTGCGCGCTCGCGTTCCAGCGCGCGGCATTCGACGGGCTTCCCGTCTCGACTGGCGTCGGATTCCTTCTCGGGCTTGTCCTCGCGTTCCAGTCCGCCGCGGCCCTCAAGACATTCGGCGTGGAGTCGTATGTCGCGGACCTGCTGGCGATAGGGCTTTTCCGCGAGCTGGGTCCGCTCGTCACGGCGATAATCCTCGCCGGACGCTCGGGAAGCGCGTTTGCGGCGGAGATCGGCACGATGAAGGTGGACGAGGAGCTTGACGCGCTGACGACCATGGGGCTTCCGCCGGTGCGCTTCCTCGTAATGCCGCGCACGGTCGCGGCGATTGCGGCGATGCCCGTGCTGACGATATTCGTCGAGCTCGCGGGGCTTGTGGGAGGCTCGATAGTCATGCGCATGATGGGCGTCCCGACGTCCGTCTACTGGAGCAAGGTCGCGGCGACCTCTACCGTGTTCATGATTTCGTTCGGGCTCGCGAAGTCGGCGCTTTTCGGACTTCTCGTCGGGCTCGTCGGCTGCTGCGCCGGGATGAGGACGAAGTCCACGGCGGACGGCGTCGGCGTCGCGGCGACCTCCGCCGTCGTCGGCGGCATAGTGGCCATCGCCGTCGTGGACGGACTTGTCGCGGTGATCTGCTACTTCTGGGGGGTGTGATGTCCGAGGGGCCGATTATCAGACTTGAGGGCGTCGACGCCGGGTATCCGGGCGCCCTGATCCTCGAGAACGTCTCGTTTTCCGTTGCGCGCGGCGAGATATTCATCCTCCTCGGCGGATCCGGGTGCGGCAAGTCGACGATAATGAAGCACATGATCGGACTCAATCCCGTCCTTTCCGGGAAGCTCGAGGTCGCCGGCCTCGAATGGTCGGAGAGGACGCGGGCCGAGCTCTGCCGCAGGATCGGAGTCATGTACCAGAGCGGGGCGCTCTTCGGGTCGATGACATGTCTCGAGAACGTTCTCCTTCCGCTGGAGGAGTTCTCGCCCATGAAGCGGGCCGAACGCGTGGAGCGCGCCCGCGCGCTTCTTGCGGACGTCGAGCTCGAGGACGCGGCGGACAAGATGCCCGCCGAGATATCGGGCGGCATGCGCAAGCGCGTCGCGATCGCACGCGCGATGGCGCTCGATCCCGAGGTGGTCTTCCTCGACGAGCCGAGCGCGGGGCTCGACCCAATCACCTCGTCCGCGCTCGACGACCTCGTGCTCCGGCTCCGGCGCGAGAAGGGGACGACCTTCGTGGTCGTCACCCACGAGCTCCCCAGCATCTTCAAGATAGCCGACCGATGCGCCATGTTCGACAAGGCGCGGCGAGGCATGATCGCGCTCGGAACGCCCGCGGCGCTCCGCGACGGATCGGACGACGAGTTCGTCCGCAGATTCTTCAACCGGGGGGAGATCCATGGCTAACGACAACAAACCGAAATACGTCCGCATAGGATTCACAGTGCTCGTCGGGGCGGCGGCAATCGCCGCTACGCTGGTCTACCTCGGCGGCTTCGGCGGCAGGGACTCCGAGGTCCTCGTCGAATCGTACTACGACAAGCCGGTGAGCGGGCTCTCCGCCGGTAGCGCGGTGAACTTCCGCGGGGTGAAGATCGGCGAGGTGAGGAACATCAGGCTCGGCGGCCTGCGCGCGGGCGACCTGACGACCGCCGGAGCGCAGCGCGTGCGCATACTGATGGCGATAGACCTCCGCAAGATCGGCCTGGCCAGGGAGGGCTTCGACGACGACTACGTCGCCAGGAAGATGGAGGAGTACGTCGCCCGCGGTCTTCGCGCGACCGTTGCGTCGAGCGGGGTTACGGGGCTCTCGCGCATCGAGCTGAACATCGTCGAGAACCCGCCGCCGCCCGCCGCGATCGCCTGGAAGCCGCGCCATCCGCTTATTCCGCCGGCGCCCTCGCTCATGGAGAGCCTTTCCGATTCCGCCACGATGGTGATGAACCAGATCAACAAGATGGACTTCGCGCCGGTGTGGAGCAACATCCAGAGCACCGCGGACTCCGCCGCCAGGATCGCCGCCAGCGTCGACGCATTCATCGAGAGCGAGCGGGCACGCGTCGATTCCATGCTTCGGAGCGCCGACGACGCGATGGCGAGGCTGAACGAGGTCGTGCAGCGCCTGGGCGACAATCCCTCGCTTCTCCTCCGGCCGGCCGATCCGGAGCCGATTCCCGAGACCCGCTGACCGCCATTATTTGGTATAATATGTCCCTATTTCAACAAACTGGAGCAGATTGATGTTCAAGCCGGTATCGAATAAGGTCGCCTTCCCGAAGATGGAGGAGGAGGTTCTCGCGTTCTGGGAGAAGGACGGGACTTTCAAGAAGTCGCTGAAGAAGAACGAAGGCAAGGAGCGCTACAAGTTCTACGACGGGCCTCCGTTCGCCACCGGGCTTCCGCACTACGGGCACTTGCTCGCCGGCACTATCAAGGACATCGTTCCCCGCTACCAGACGATGCGCGGAAAGTACGTAGAGCGACGCTTCGGCTGGGATACCCACGGTCTTCCGATCGAGGCGCTCGCGCAGGAGGCGCTCGGCGTCGCGGGGGCTCCTGAGATCACGAAGCTCGGCGTCGACACGGTCAACGAGCAGTGCCGCTCTATGGTGCTCAAGTACGTCTCCGAGTGGCGCAAGACCGTCTCGCGCATGGGCCGCTGGGTAGACTTCGACAACGACTACAAGACGATGGACTTCGGCTTCATGGAGTCGGTGTGGTGGGTCTTCAAGCAGCTCTGGAACCAGGGCCGCGTCTACAGATCGCACCGCATCATGCCGTATTCCTGGAAGCTTTCGACGCCGCTTTCCAACTTCGAGGCCGGCTCGAACTACAAGGACGTCCAGGACCCGACCGTGACGTGCCGCGTCCGTGCGACTTCGATCGCGAGCGAAGAGCTGAAGGTGAAGAGCGCCGGAAGCGTCGTCTACTTCCTCATCTGGACGACGACTCCGTGGACGCTCCCCGAGAACCTCGCGATCTGCACCGGCGCGAAGATCGACTATGTCGCGGTGCGCGACGTGACTGACGACGCTCGGCCTGTCTACGTCATGGCGAAGGCGCGGCTTCCTTTCATCTTCAAGAAGGAAGAGCAGTACGAGCTCGTCTGGGAAGGGAAGGGCGACGCCCTGAAGGGGTCCGAGTACGAGCCGCTTTTCCCGTACTTCGCCGACAAGAGGGCCGAGGGCGCGTTCCGCGTCCTCAACGACGACTACGTCACGACCGACGACGGCGTCGGCATAGTGCACATCGCCCCTGCCTACGGCGAAGACGACTTCCGCGTCTGCAGGGAAGCCGGCATGAACGCCTTTGCCGACCCGCTCGACGACGCCTGCGCGTTCACCGACGAGGTTCCCGAATACAAGGGCCGCTTCTGCAAGGACTGCGACAAGGACATCATCAAGCGCCTCAAGGCCGAGGGGAAGCTCGTCCACCAGGCGACGATCGTCCACTCGGATCCGTTCTGCGACCGCACCGACACGCCGCTCATCTACCGCGCGATCGACGCGTGGTACGTCCGCGTCGAGGACCTCCACGAGCGCCTCGCGAAGAACACCGCGGGCGTGCACTGGACGCCCGACTACGTCGGCGAAAAGCGCTTCGGAAACTGGCTCGAGGAGGCGCGCGACTGGAACATCTCCAGAAACCGCTTCTGGGGCAGCTGCAGCCCCGTGTGGGTCAACGACGACGATCCGGCGGACATGATCTGCGTCGGATCGGCGAAGGAGCTCGAGGAGCTCTCCGGCGAGTAGGTTACCTACCTCCACAAGCACTTCATCGACAAGATCGTCAT
>JAFRJH010000333.1 GCA_017432385.1 Kiritimatiellia bacterium | reverse complement strand
GGCCATGTAATTCCCTTCTCTCCTCCACGAATGTCAACGTACGAAACCATTTCTACTGGCCTCGTGGCATAGCATGTCTCATTTGAAAATGCACTCGGTCTATCCCCCATTACCAGCTCCCACTGCCTCTGCGTCACCTCGAATACGCTCATGTAGAAGTCCTTGGTGAGCGTAACCATGTGCAAGTTTGTGTTCACAGAGCCAGGATAGTCGGTGGCGCGACCGCCCATGACGAACGAGCCGGCCGGGATGTGGCGCAGAACAAGCTTGCTCGTCTTGTATTCGTCGCTCCACTCGCCACCCGGCACTTCGTCGAGGCATTCAATCGGATAATGCGTCGCCGAGGGACCGCCGCTCAGGTCGATGGCGATGTACTTCGGCTTCTCGCTCTTCACCGGACAGACCTTCACGACTGCCTTCGGTCCGCTGAGCACGCTCGTTGTCCAGACACTCGAATACTGGATCGACTCGCTCGCCGCAGCCGTGCGGACGCCTGGCGTAAGGTCGACGGTCGTCACCGCGCTTTCGCCCTCGCAGAGCGCCGCGCCGCGCACCGCAAGCATTGCGCTCGCCATGACAGCCAGCACCATCGTTGTCAGTCTTTTCATAGTCGTTCTCCTTTCAAAAATCCTGTGTATCCCCTTGTTTTTCACGCGGCTATATCGTATAATACACTTGTTTTACACATCAAATCAGGTGGATTCGACATGGCCAACATGACAATATCTCTTGATAACGCCACAAAAGAGCGTTTCACGCACTTTTGCGATGACATCGGGCTTTCCGCATCGTCCGTCATAACCGTGTACATCAAGACAGTCGTCCGCGAGAACCGCATACCCTTCATCATCGAAGGCACGAGCATCCCCAACGCCGAGACCATTGCCGCCATGGAGGAAGGCGACCGCATCGCGCGCGATCCAAACAGCCCGACGTACACCAACCTCGACCAGATGTGGAAGGACTTGGCTAAATGAGCTATTCCGTCCGACACACGTCCGCATTCAAACGCGACTACAAACTGATCCTGCGGCGTCATCTGCCTGTCGAGAAACTTCATGCCGTCGTCGAAAAGCTCGCCAACGGCGAGACGCTTCCGCCCGAAAACCACGACCATCCGCTTATCGGCAACTGGGCGAACCACCGCGAGTGCCACATCGCGCCCGACTGGCTTCTCATATACCAGATCCACGAAGACCTCCTCGTCCTCGAACTGACCCGCACCGGCTCGCACAGCGACCTGTTCTGACACGCCCAACAAGACGTGACAAAGCGAGCGATAAGTCGCAAGGATAGAGTGCGATGATCTCACGGCTTCTTTCGCCTTTCTATTTTTCTGATCTCCTTTCGCGCCCAATCGCTCAACTTATGTGCAAGTATCTCTCCTCTCTTTGCAACAGACATGGCGTTGGAAACAAAATTATCCGCAGGGATTTTCGCTTCACCGCCGCTTTTGGTGGCCACTATTCCGTGTATAGCGATGTTACGTTTCCTGATCCAATCGTTGATATCAGTAAGTAGTTTATCTTCTCGCGGAGCAATATACATTCGCGCATTCACAACCAATGCACCAACGTCATAACCCCTTCCATCCTTCAATGCTGGCATCGCCCTGGTCAGAACAGAACGCAATCTGTCTGCAATGACACTCTCCTCCAATGCTATTGCCTCCACAGGGAAACCTGCTTGGATTGCCGTCTTAATGCGCCCGAATGCAAGAGTGTATGATTTCCATTTACAAGTATTCTTGGCTTTCAAATTCATATTACTCATACTATTCATCCTCCCTCATGTTATTTCCATTAGTTCGCCAGAGTCCAGACAACGCGAAAACCAACAAAGTTGCGCACAATCGACGGATCGTAGTTTGCCCGGCTGGACGAGACACAATAGCTCGAATCGAGGTTCCAGCTTCCGCCACGCCTTAAACGGGCTGTCCCAGACGAAGGACCTTTGGGATCCGTGCCGTAGAGCAACGACGAACCATACCAGTCAAGGCACCATTCACAAACATTACCGCTCATATCATAAAGTCCCCATGTATTTGCGGTTTTTGATCCAACAGGGTGTGTCTTGCTGCTGGAGTTATCCGCGTACCAAGCATAGTTGCCGTTGATAGAATTCCCCCAGTAGTAAGTCGTAGTCGTTCCAGCTCGGCAGGCGTATTCCCATTGCGCCTCTGTAGGCAAGTCAAAGTCAAGCCCGGTCCGCGCACGCAACTTGCCCATGAACGACGATGCGTCCACGGCAGAGGATGACGGCCATTTTGCGCCATTGGACGAACCACGAATTGTGTTATAGCTCACCATTTCAACGGGCAAAGTGTCTCCCGAGAAGTTGGACGGGGTGGCCCCCATCACGAGCGAATACTGCTTTTGCGTGACCTCGAACAGGCCACAGAAAAAAGGCTTTGTAAGCGTAACATTTGTCGATCCCTGCATCTTGAAGGTTCCCGCCTTGATGTAGGTCAGCACGAGCTTAGTAGTCTTGTACTCGTTTACATTGAATCCGCCGCTCGGAGGTTCGGCCATATATGTAACAGGGTACGACATGGCGTTTGCGCCCGAGGAAAGGTCGACGACGCAGTATTTTGCCGTTTCCCCCGCAACCTTGAATACGACATTTGTCGACTTGAAGGCGAGACCTTCCGCCTCCATGTCCCAGACAATCGTGTGGCGACCTGCTGCCAACGCGGCGTCGCCGAACTGCTGCGTCGCGACGTATGTCTCGTTCGCATCAAGATCGACCGCCGACACCTTCAGCCAGGCAAAACCGCCCACCTGTTTTGCCTCCGCCGCTATATCGCCCGTAACCGTGTACGAAATATCCACCTTCCCGTTCCACGGATACCGCTGTTGCGCCGTTACGCCGGTTATCGTCGGAGTGGCGGCAATGCAAATATATGATCCAATAACGACTGTAAACAATACGCTCTTTTTCATGATCTTTCCTCCCTTCTATAAGCCAAGGAACCGACGCACTTTGGCACGCCACTTTTTTGGACTGAAGCCATGTGCCCCACCAGGATTAGGAACAACGCAAACCTTTATTTTCTGCCCAGACGGCAAAACCAATGCCCCTTTCCTCCAGATGTGCCGCCCAATTTTGTCATACGCCTTCATCTCCGCACTATAGCCATCTTGCATATATTTACTCGAAAAGTGATTCGCCACACCCGCTCCGACGAACAACAAGGATCCCGGCTTTAAAATCTCCATCACCTTCAAAACGGCATTCCATCCAGGGGCCCACATTTCCTTTGTTGGGCGTGAACGTCCCTCGCCAGTTTTCCAATCCTTGCCTTTCCCTCTCATAGATTGCTGAATCACGTCCATATAGGCAATGCGCCCCCATGTGTGACGCCCTGCGGACAATATATCCTTCTTGGGGTCATCGCATAGGACATTGGTTATGCCATCAAAAGTAGGATTCCGCTCGCTCCGATTGATGCAGAAACGAGAAACAACACATTCGGTAAAATATACGTTCCCGTCAACAGCCTTTCGTGCAGCATCGGGCGTATGGCCGACATCTCCATTTGCATAGTTACTCTCGCCGACGACAAGAAGGCCCCCTCGTGCATATTCGGATCCTATCCAAGGGTACCAAGTAAGGACACGATTTGAATGAAGTGCCTCAAGCGCCTTACGTACCTTCATATCGCCCGCACAACTCCGTTTCCGAACAATACTCATGCAACCTTCTTTCTCCCGCGGCTCTACCGACTAAGGCCCGCCGCGCAGAGACGCGAGAAAAAGAACGTGGCGTGCCTTAAAATCCATGTCTTGAGTGAGGCACGACCAAGCGCCCATAACTAAACACGAATTGAAGACACGCCACGCGTGATTGCACACGTGACGCATCCTACATACTCGGCTTAGTTATTGAAATTTTGGTCGTTTTCACTCAAAGCCAAATACGCAAGATTGCGTACGTCCCGCCGGTGGCGCGCTTTCGCGTGCGCGGCGGTTTCTCTGTCGCTCTCCCGTGGAGGTGGCGCGCTCGGCGAGCGCGCCCTACCATCGGTGGCGACTGGGGCGGGCTTTGGCAAGTCGGCCCGCCGATATTAAAGATCATTCGTCGCTCATCGCGATATAGCCGCCGGCGCATGCCCGCCGAGGGCTGAAATATCCATGCTCCCTACTGCAAACACCTTTCGCTGTTTTCGTAGACGAACTCGGGAGCGACGTCTAGTTCGCCGTCGAGCCATGTCAGCGTCTCGTAGTCTAGCTTGCAGCGGGAGAAGGCATCCGGATCCGCAAGCGGTGCGAACGCCTCTCCCCGCAGCAGGACGCGTCCGTCGAAGACGCGAGTCTCTCCGTCGTTGAACATGACTTTCATGCGATGAGGTGCAAGCGTCTCGAAACCGGTGATCTTCAACACCGGCTCAGGGTTCTCCGCATAGCATTTTCCATCTCGCACAATCATGGTCCACCTCCTCACATCGCAGGCACAATCCTCTCGAACTGTTTTCCTTGCACGGCAAGGTTCCACGCCGCGTAGGCCTCCTCCTCGTGCAAAGCCATCCAGCCGTCAAGGATTCGCCTTTGCTTGACCGGGAGTGCTCCAGACAGCAACTCGCCGTCACGATCATGAATCTTCATTTTCACCAACATCGCCCCCTTCATTCCCTGGCTATTATTATATCAAATCATCTGACTATACGCTGCTGCATACGTCGTCCTCCTTCGCGGCTTGCGCCGCCTTCCACCTTCGCACAAGGCTACGGTGGATAAATCGGAGGGCATGACGGATGTTGCCACCCGCCCTTGGCGGACTCCACATTCGCGTGCCGCCGGTCCCGGGCCGTCATGCACCCGGGAGTATGGAAAAGATCAAGTTGCCATGCGGTCACCCGCTGGACATCTGAATTGTACCACACCGCGCTTCAAAATGGCAAGCACGGAAATGTTGAATGTTGAAATGCAAGGCAGAGGCCTCACCGCTTCGCCGGCACGCGCCGGGCGGATCAGGTGCCCGCGTACTCGAACTCGACGCGTCCGAGCGGCTCGACCGCGCCGTGGTCGTAGAAGTCGGCCGGATCGCGGCATGGGACGGTCGAGTCCACGAACTTGAAGCCGAAGCGGAAGTCGCCGCTCCCGAGGCCCAGCGCCTTCCGCGGGACCGCGAGAGTCATCGTGTCGCCGGAAATCTCCGCCTTGCCGAGCGCATTGACCGCCTTCCCGTCCACGAGTATCCGCATGAAGTCGCCGTCGCCTTCCCTTCCGGCCACGGGCCCGCGCGTCCTGACCCTGAACACCACCCTCTCCGAATCGTGCATGACCTCGATGGACTCCGGCGAGTTGCGCTGGGTCCTGTTCACGTAGTTCGTGCCGTATCCAGCGTGGTCGCGCGGCATCGCGACGTCGGCGAAGCAGCGGTACGGCTTCCATCTGCCGGACGGGTTCGGCGTCACGCAGTCCACGATCCCCTTGAACCGCCGCACGTTGTCCCTGAGCTGGAGGAAATAGGCGTCGCCGTATCCGCCGCGCATCGGCTCGATGTCGCGGGAGTACTCCCAGTTCGCGCAGTCCACGAACATGACGGGGCGCGCGGGGCAGTCCTCGCGCCGCCACCTTCCCGCGATCCACTCGTTCCAGCCGGTCACGAGTACGATGTCGGGCTTCGCATCGTGCGCCCTGTCCCACTGCTCCTGGAAGTTCCACCCCTTCTTCCAGGCGTCTGGCGCGGGGTCGTTCGCGCCGTCGTGGAAGGCGCGTCCGCGGTTCCCCTTCTCTCCGTACATCGCGCTGTCCCCGAAGCGGCACGTCGGATGCTGCGCGACCGAGACGTTCATCACGGTCTTCGCCACCGAATCGCCCTGGTACAGGCGCTGCGGACGCTCGAAGTCCATCCACGGCCATCCGCCCTTCTTCGGCGGCTCGGTCGGCCACTGCGGCCTGACCACGGTGAAGAACGCCCGCGTATCGGCGTCGCACTCCTCCTCGTGCGCGACTATCACCGGCCTGCCGCCCAGATAAAGCCATGTGTCCTTCGCAAAGCCCGGCCTGTATATCGCATCGTATATCCGCCGCGCCGTCTCCCCCGACGCCGAGTTGGTGTAGAACGTCACCTTCGGGATGTCCCATCCCGCGTCGCGGTATTCCTGGAGGATTCGCATGACGAGCTTTGCGTTGCGCTCGTAGATGAACGAGTTCGTGGTATCGAAGAAGAGGAAGTCGATCCCCGCCTGCATGATGAGCTTCATGTGCCGGCGGACGACCCATTCGTCGTCGGAGAAGTAGTATCCGTACAGCGGCTCTCCCCAGTGGTGGTAGCTTCCCCACGGCCCCCACAGCGGGGATTCCGGGCTGTCGCCAGCCTTCGGGTCGGCCAAGAGTATCCTGGAGACGTCGTACGGGCCGTTCCGTCCGTGCTCGCCGAGCCAGAGGAAGTAGAAAATCCCCACCTGCGGCTTATTCGCCGGCGCCGGCTCGTTTGCAACCACCACGTTCACCAAAAGCCCCGCCAGCAGGCAGACGGCCGCCGCGCCGGCACGCAGGCGCGCCATCATTCCACTTTCCATCCCCATGCCCCCTTCCGGCGGCCTGCCGCCTATTTCCGCTCGAACACGGCGACTGCGCCGCCCTCGTCGCAGAGGGCGAACTCCATGCGTCCGTCAGCCTTCGTGACGCTCCGCTCGACGACCTTGAGCGCCTTCGCGTCGGCGGGCGTACGCTCCGGGTCGTCGGCGAAGACGCGGACCTTCCATTCGCCGTCGCCGAGGAACCCGAGGTCGAGCTCGACGCTGCGCGCGGCGACGGTCGTCGCGGCGAAGTAGAACCTGCCGTCGTGCGCCTCGCGCAGGACCGCATAGTGCTCTCCGCAGCGGCCGGAGACCGGCTCCGTCGACTTCCACGCGGCGGGGAGTCTCCTCAGCGCGTCGACTCCGGGCGCGCCGCGGTAGCGTTCGGGCCAGTCGCAGAGCGTCATGAGGTAGCTGTCGAAGGCGACGCACTGCGCGATCGAGTGCGCGCGCGTGCCCATCTCCTCCGCCCAGTGCTCGCAGCGGTCCGTCTCGTCCCCGTAGCGGTGGCCCTTCTTCACCTGCGGGACGAAGTCCTTCGAGTAGACGTTGGCAAAGCATCCGGGCGTGAAGTCGCCCGGCCCGAGCAGGAAGCGGGTGAACGGAAGCGTCGCGCAGTGCGCCGGGGTGATCTTCGAGTGGAAGATGTTGAACTCGTTGCCGAGGATTCCCTCGCGCGTCAGGTTGTTCGGCCATGTGCGCTCCGTGCCGGTCGGCTTGAACGCGCCGTGGAAGTTCACCATTATCCGGTGCTTCGCCGCCGCGCGGCAGACCTTCTCGTACCAGTTCACGATCCACTGGTCCTGGCGCTCCAGGAAGTCAGTCTTCACGCCCTTCACGCCCCACTTCTCGAGGCGCGCGAACGTCTCCTCGATCCCGGTGTCCTCGATCTCCATCCAGTGTATCCACACCCAGATTCCGACGCCCTTCGACTCCGCGTGGCGGACGATCCGCTTCAGGTCGAAGTCCCTGCGCGGCGAGAGCTCCACGTTGGGCCCGTGGTTGGGGCGGCGCGAGAACCCGTACCATCCTCCGTCGATCGTATGGTACGGCCAGCCCATCTCGGCCGCGAAGTCGACGAGCTTCAGCGTGAGCTCCGTCGAGAGCGAGTTGTTGGACTCGACCCACCAGTCCCACGACGAGGCGCCGGCCTTGACGAAGCCGAAGTCGATCGACGGATCCGGCGGCGGATTGAGGTTTACGATGATGTCGTTCCTCCTGACGAGGTCCAGTCCGTCGTCGCCGACGACCGCGACGCGCCACGGGCTCTTCGCCGGCGTCGCCGCTATGACGGCGCTCCCCGCGGTAGCCGCGGCGGTGGGAGGCAGCTTCGCGAGCGAGGCGGACAGCACGGCCGCGCCGTCGGCCTTCGCCGACCTGTAGTAGAGCCCCGCCCAGTTGACGAGCGCCGCCTCGCAGAGCGCGACGGAAGCGCCGTCCAGCTCCACGACGACGGGCATTCCGACGAAGACGTCGGACGGGATGTCCGCGAGCCGCCGCCTCTCGAACGTGCCCTCCTGTCCGTTCGCCTCCTTCGCATACGTCGTCGTCCACGCCTCGGCGTCCGCCGGGAAGCGCCACTCCGTGAGCTCCTCGCGTATCTCGAATCCCTCGAACGCCTCCTGCTCCGGGACTACGTAGCGGAACGCGACGCCCTCGTCGTACGCGCGGAAGACCATCGTGAGCCGGCGCGGGACCTTCACGACCTCCGTCTGGCCGAGTCCGATCTTCGGGGCGCGCGCCTCGACCTCCACAAGGTCGATCTCCATCTCGTTGTAGCGGTCGCGGACCTTCCCGCGGCGGTAGAGCTTCGTCTCCCACGTCGTGTCCGCGCTCTGCCTGCGGCTGCGCTCGACCTTCATCTCGGCGAGCTCCGGCGATCGTATCTTCAGCCCGTTGTGGATGAACTCGAGCCCCAGCCGCGAAGGCGCGACAAGGTCCTTTCCGTCGCGGCTCATGGACCACGACATCCCTTCCGCCCCAGTCTCGAACGCGACCGCGAGGCGTCCGTCAGGCGAGAACAGCGTGAACCTTCCGCCCGCGAAGAGCGCGGATGCGGCGAGCGCGGCGACGAGTGCAACTGTCTTTTTCATGTATCCCCACCTCCTGTCATTCGGATTTCAGCATCTCGAGAAAGCGCTCCGGCGGCGGGCACGGATAGAAGTCCTTCGTCGAGACGAACGCGTGGCGCGTGAAGCCCGACACGAGAATCTGCTCCTCGCCCCTGCGCCTGACCTC
Source organism: Kiritimatiellia bacterium (assembly GCA_017432385.1). GTDB lineage: Bacteria > Verrucomicrobiota > Kiritimatiellia > RFP12 > UBA1067 > UBA1067. Next base: position 629 of record JAFRJH010000333.1, on the reverse strand, counting down.
GCACGCGATCTCCAGCCGCACGCCCTTCTGCGACCTGACGTACGCCGTGATCTCCAGGAGGTCGTCGTACTTCGCCGGGCGGCGGTAGTCGACCTCGGCGTGTACGACGGGCAGCATGAAGCCCTCGGCCTCGCACTCCCTGTAGGTGTAGCCGCACGCGCGCATCAGCTCGTTTCGGGCGCGTTCGAAGAACGTAAGGTAGTTGCCGTAGTATACGACGCCCATCTGGTCGGTGTCGGCGTACGGAACGCGGTATTCGATGACGATCTTCCTCATGGCCGTGATTATATCAAAAAATGCGGACGTCAGACCTTCACGCCGCCCTGGCGGAGCACCTCGACGCGGCCGCCGTCGACCCTGACGACCGTGGACGCCACGCCCCCCGGGGAGACGCCGCCGTCCACGACGATGTCCGCCGAGAGCCCAACGTCCGCAAGCGCCGCCTCGGCGTCCGTCGCGGGCCTGCGCCCGGACATGTTCGCGCTCGTGACGCGCAGGAGCCCGCCGCAGCGCGCGATGAGGCGGCGCGTCCATTCGTGGTCAGGGACCCTGTAGCCCTCGCCGCCGCACACACTGGTGAGTCCGCCCGGCCATTTCGCCGCGAGCGGATGCGAGACGCCCGTCACGGC
>JAFRJH010000332.1 GCA_017432385.1 Kiritimatiellia bacterium | reverse complement strand
GGCCGGCCTTCTCCCGCCGTGGCCCGGCGCGACACCCGCCTGCCACAACGGCTCCAGGAGATGCTTCCGGACGAATGCCTCGATCTTCCTGACGGTCGCCATCTCGGACTCCGTGAGGAACCGGCGGTCGATGTAGAGCTCGCCCCACTGGTCGAAGACGAAGTCGCCGATCCCGCCCGTGTCTATCCTGTACCTGCAGGCCGCGCGCGAGGCCGGCTCCTCCGCGATCCCCTTCGCGGCGAGCTCAGCGTCGTGCTTCGCGAGCCTGGCCTGCGCGGCGGCGAAGACCTTGGCTCCCTCGACCACGAGAGGCACCGCCTCCATAGCCGCCTGGAGGTCGAACCTGAGGTTCTGGAGGTCGGCGGCCCGCGCCGCTAGGGCGGACGCGAAGGCGACGGCCGTGAGCAGCGTTCCCGCGAAGCGTTTCATGCCGCGCATCATAGTCAGCGGTCGAGGTAGGCCTGCTCCAGCGTGCGGCCGGAGGCGATGGAGACGACGCCGCAGTCCAGAAGGCGCGGCAGGAGCTTCGCGTTGAGGTCCTCCGGCGCCACGGCGGAGTCGAACTCCGCGGTGAGCGACGAATCGCCCGCGTTCCAGGACAGGCGCAGCCCCGGCATAAGCGACTCGAGGGACGGAAGGTCCGACGGACCGCGGCGGAGCGAGTACACGACGCGCCCCGACTGCGAGGTTATCGACGAGAGCGTGTCTATGCGCTCGACCTTCCCGGCGTCGACGAACGCGACGTGCGTGCAGAGCTTCTGGATGTCGTCCAGCTGGTGCGACGAGATGACGATCGTGGACCTGCCGCGGTACGAGCGTATGAACGCGCGCATGCGGTCCGCCTCGACCGGATCGAGTCCGCTCAGCGGCTCGTCCAGCATTATGACGTCCGGCGAGCCGAGGAACGCCTGCGCCACCATGACGCGCTTGCGCATGCCGTGCGAGAGCGAGCGGACCGGGCGGGCGGCCTTGTCGCTGAGGTTGAAGGTCTCGAGAAGCGAATCGGCCTCCCTGGCGGCGGCCCCGGGCGCGATGCCCTGCAGCCTCGCGTAGCGGACGAGCAGCTCGCGCGGGCAGGCGGTGAGCGGGAGCTCGGAGTCCTGCGGAAGGATCGCGAACCGTCCGGAGTGGCGCGAGGCGTCGAACGGGCCGGACGAGAGGAGGCTGATCTCCCCCGACGTCGGCATGACGAAGCCGGCGACGGACATCATCCACGTCGTCTTGCCCGCGCCGTTGCGGCCTACGAGCCCCGTTATCGAATACGCGGGCACGCCGAGGGTGAAGCCGTCCAGCGCCCTGTGGCGTCCGTACCTCTTGACGAGGTTCCTCGTGACGATCGCCTCGTTCATCGCGCGTCCCTCCCCGCGAAGAACGCGTATCCGGCCGAGAGATAGCAGAGCCCCAGCATGACGAGCCACGCGGAAGACGCCGCGACGGGCGCGAAGGACGTCCGCCAGAGCGAGTGCTCCGCGGTGGCGGGGAACAGGAACGACAGGAACGCGAAGCGCCCGCCGAACAACTTGAGCGCGTTCGGCGCGACAGAGAACGCGAGGAGCATGAGCCACGCCAGGCCGTCGGCCTTCGCCCCGGACTTGAAGAAGTGCGATATGCCGAGCGCCAGCCCCAGCCACGCGAGGGAGAGCACCCACGCCTTCAGCGACCAGCCGACCATCGCCGGGAAAAGCGCCGCGACATCGGTTCCGGAGAGCTTGAAGAACGCGACCGCCCATGCGCCGCACGCGCCCACAAGCACGCCGACCAGGATGGACAGGGCCGAGCCGAGGTACTTGCCGAGCGTCCACTCCAGCCGCGTCACCCGCGTTATCATGTACAGCACCGAGCCCGACCCTATCTCGCTGGCGGCGCGGTTCGCGGAGAGCATTAGCGTGAGCGGCGGCACCAGGAGAAGCACGAACCAGGCGTATATGAGCTCCGCCGGATGCTTCCCGCAGATGTCGTCGTAGACGAGCGTGTCGCCCTGGAGCGCGCCCTTCACGATGTTCTGGAACGGCTTCGACTTCCACAGCGCCGCCGATACGACGCCGCTCTTCGCGCCTTCCGGCCGCTCGACCTGCAGGACCTGCGAGAGCTGGTCCTCCAGCTTGCCCAGCATCGTTATCGTCCCGCCCATGCACAGGAGCGAGACCACAAGGTACAGCACGACGACGACCACGGCCCGGCGGCTCCGCAGCGCGGAGAAAAGCTCGAACACGGCGGCCTGCCAGATCCTGCGCCAGCTCATTTGCGGTCCCTCCCGCCGCCGGGGCCGATGCCCTCGACCTTGTCCTGCACCGCGATGAGCGGTTCGGCCACGGACGGGTCGACGAACTCAAGGAGCATCATCTCGGAGACCTCGCCGCGGCGCGACTCGTCGACGCATTCGCCGATCCCGTCGTACGTCTCGGCGATCGCCGTCGCGAGGTCGCCCATCAGCCGGACGTTGGTCTCGTGGGTCATCTTCTCCTCGTTGGCGAGCGCGTCGGCGATCGTCTGGATCGAATCGCGGATGCGGTCGTTCATCGCCGCGAGCGACTCCTCGAACTTCCTCTGCCCGGCCGCGTCGAGGCCCAGCTTCTCTATTGCGTTCGCCTTCGCGACCTCAATGCGCGTGCGCCAGAGGTCGGCCGCCTCGTCGATGCGGGCGCGCAGGTCCTCGGGCTTGAACTCCACCACCGTCTCCTCGGCCCCGTCGTCCTTCGCGGCGTCGGGCGCGGGCTCCGCGCCCCCTTCGGCGGCCGGCGAGGGCTTCGCGCGCTTCGGCGGACGCGTGGCCTCCCTGGGAATCTGCATCATCTGCGCGAACGAGCCGAAACCGTCCGACTTGGGCTTGCGCTCGGCCGACGCCTTCTCTGCTTTCGCGGCGCGCTCCCTGCAGAGCCTCGCCTCCTCCGCGTTGTTCCAGTACCCGACGACCCCGCCAAGCACAAACGCCAGCGGCAGAAGAACTATTGACTTGTTCATATTGATTGGTAATTATAGCATAATTGCCGCGCATTATGGTATAATTGCGCACATGAAAACACTTGTCACCGCCGCAGCAGTGGCCGCAGCGCTCGTCGCAGCAGCCGAAACCGTCAAGATGAACGAGGGCGAGAACTGGTGGGGCGTCGCCAACCAGTACGGACGCCAGATGCCCTTCAACGCGAAGTCCAGGATCAAGATGGACATCCGCAAGAGCAACTTCTCCAACCAGTGCGTCTCGATGCTCGTATCCGACCAGGGCCGCGTGATCTGGACCGACGCGCAGGCGCTCTTCGACATAGCCGACGGCGAGATCAAGGTCGAGTCGGCGACGCCCGTCTCCGTCGAACAGGGCGGCAGGACGCTTGCGGAGGCGTTCCGCCACGCCTCGGCGAAGCACTTCCCGGCAAAGGGGAAGACCCCGCCCGAGCTCTTCTTCACCTCGCCCCAGTACAACACCTGGATCGAACTCACCTACCACCAGAACGAAAAGGACATCCTCGCCTACGCCGACGACATGCTCGGCCTCGGCTTCCCCGCCGGCGTCCTCATGATCGACGACACCTGGCAAGCCGGCTACGGCGACTGGCGCTTCGAGCCCTCCCGCTTCTCCGACCCGAAGGGCATGATCGACAGGCTGCACGCCAAGGGCTTCAAGGTGATGCTCTGGATGTGCCCCTACGTCGGCATGGACCTCCCCGCCTTCCGCCGCGTCGCGTGGGGGCAGAATCCGGACGACGTCCGCGGCTGGCCCACGAAGGGCGGCTTCCTCGCCGGCAAGGACCGCTCGGTCAAGGACCACGGCGTGCCTAAGGCGCAGGCCCGCGACTGGTGGAACGGCGTGTCCGCGTTCCTCGACTTCTCGCACCCCAACGCCAACGCATGGTTCAAGGAGACGCTCGACGGGCTGGTCAACGACTTCGGCGTGGACGGATTCAAGCTCGACGGCGCCGACCTCGCCGCGTACGACCTCTCCAAGTGCTCCGCCGAGGACCCGAACGCGACGAGCGGCTCGCTCAACCTCGGCTACGCCGCCTACGCGCTCATGTATCCGTACTGCGAGCTCCGGAACTGCTTCCGGTTCCAGGAGGAGCCGGTCGTCATGCGCCTCCACGACAAGATGCACGAGTGGTCCGCCCTGCCGCGCATCATCGCGGACATGATCGGCGCGGGCCTCATGGGCTATCCCTTCATCTGCCCCGACATGGTCGGCGGCGGCGACTGGGTCGCCTTCATCCCGGGATCGCCGTTCGAGCAGGAGCTGTTCGTACGCTCGGCCCAGATCCACGCCCTCTGCCCGATGATGCAGATCTCCGCCTCCCCGAAGCGCGTCCTCGACGAGAGGCACCTCGCCGCGGTGAAGAAGGCCGTGGCGATCCGCCAGGCCCACGTGCCGTACATCATGGAATGCGTCAGGAACGCCGGCAGGACGGGCGAGCCGATCCTCCGCAACCTCGAGTACAACTACCCCGGACAGGGCTACGCGGAGATCCGCGACGAGTTCATGATGGGCACGGACCTGCTCGTCGCGCCGCAGACCGCAAAGGGCGCCGCTGAGCGCGAGGTCGTGATCCCGCCCGGCACGTGGAAGTCCGACGATGGCGAGACGGTCGCCGGTCCGAAGAAGATCACGGTGAAGACCCCGCTCGACCGCCTGCCCTACTTCACCGCCGTCAGGTGACGGCCGCCGCCGCGCGGACCGGGGCGCCGGTCACACGACCTTGATCGACCTCCAGCGCCCCCTCCGCCAGCGGACGAACGAGCCCGCGAAGAGGACGGCGACGTAGACCACCGTCGTGCACCACAGCGCCGGCATGGTGAAGTGCACGCGGGAGACGGCCCAGACGAGCGGCAGCCACACGCCGAACGCGCAGAAGGTCATCCACCACATCACGAACTTCGTGTCGCCCGCGCCGCGCAGCGCGCCGCACAGGACGGTGTCGACCGAGTCCAGGACGAGCCAGCAGCCCATCAGCAGGAAGAGCGTGAAGCCGAGCGGCATGAACGCCTCGAGCGCCGCGGGGTCCGACGGCGCGAACACGCGCAGTATCGG
>JAFRJH010000331.1 GCA_017432385.1 Kiritimatiellia bacterium | reverse complement strand
CGGTCGGAAGGCGCCCTGCTCGCCATGGCGTACCCCGACAGGGTCTCGAAGGGCCGCGGCAATGGGACGTTCCGCATGGTCTCGGGGCGCGGCGCGTTCGTCGAGGACGGCGATCCGCTCGCCCGCGCCCCGTACCTCGTCTGCTGCTCGCTCGACGACCGCGCGGGAGACGCGAAGGTGTTTCTCGCCTGTCCGATCGGCGCGGACGAGATAGAGGACCTCTTCGGCGACAGGATCGTCGAGGAGACGAGCTGCGAATGGGACAGGAAGAACGACCGCGTGAAGTGCGTCCGGCGCAGGCGGCTCGGCGGCCTGACGCTGTCGGAGTCCGACATCGCGGCGGCTCGCGGCGGGGAGGCGGAGATCGCGGAAGGGATCGCCAAGGCCCTGCTTGAGGGCGTCCGCCAGAAGGGCGTCGCGAACCTGCCGTGCTGGACGAAGGAGGCCCTTCAGCTCCGCGACCGCGTCAACTTCCTGCACAGGCGCTGCGGCTGGCCGGAGGCGTCGGACGCGGCGCTTCTGGCTGCGCTGCCCGGGTTTGTCGGCGGGATGTCGAAGTGGAGGGACCTCGAACGGCTCGACATATTCCGCGTGGTGGACTTCATTCTCGCCGAGGCGGGGCACGACCGCCGCGAGCTCGACCGCCTGGCGCCGGTGCGGATGGAGGTGCCGAGCGGAAGCCACATGCTCATACGCTACGAGGGCGACGAGCCGACGTGCGAGGTGCGGCTTCAGGAGTGCTTCGGCATGATGGAGACCCCGAAGGTGGCGGGGGGGACGGTTCCGGTCGTGATGACGCTTCTTTCTCCCGCGCAGCGTCCGGTGCATGTCACGAAGGACCTTGCCGGTTTCTGGCGCGGGGCGTACCAACTCGTCCGCAAGGACATGCGGGGCCGCTATCCGAAGCACTACTGGCCGGAGGACCCTCTCACTGCAGTCGCGACGCGGCGCGTGAGGCCGCGCTGAACCGCCACCCGGCCCCCGCCGCGATCCGCCGTGTCGCGCGTGGCGGCAGGGCGGCATTTGTGGTATAATACGGGAAATGTAAACACCAAGGAGGAAACAGGGATGGCAAAGGCTTCCTATAAGGTCGCGCCCTTCGGCGTGACGAAGTACGGCGACAGGGCGCGCAAGTTCACTCTCAAGGGCGCAGGCGGCGTCGTTCTAGAGGTCAGCGACTACGGCGGAAAGGTCATCCGCCTCTTCACGCCCGACAGGAAGGGCGGTCTCAAGGACGTCGTCGTCGGTTTCGATTCGCCCGCGGGCTGGGACAGCGGCGATCCCTACTGGGGGTGCATCATCGGCCGCTACGGCAACCGCATCGGCAAGGGCGAGTTCAGGATGGACGGGAAGAAGATCAAGCTTCCCGCGCTCAACAACGCGCCGGCCGGCATCGGGTGCAACCTCCACGGCGGCAAGCGCGGCTGGGACGCGTACATCTGGGGCGCCAAGCCCTTCGTGAAGGGCGATGACGTCGGAATCGTCTTCACCCACGTCTCCCCGGACGGCGACGAGGGCTTCCCCGGAAGGGTCGAGGTCAAGGTCACGTACACGCTCACGGCCAAGAACGTCTGGCGCGTCGACTACGAGGCGACGACCGACAGGAAGACGCCGATCAACATGACCCAGCACGTCTACTTCAACTTCAAGGGCGAGGCTGGCGGTTCGATCGAGGACCACCTGATGACGATCCCCGCCTCGAAGTTCACGCCGACGGACAGGGGCCAGATCCCGACCGGCAAGCTCGCGAAGGTCGCGGGGACGCCGTTCGACTTCCGCAAGCCGACGCGCATCGGCGAGCATATCAACGAGAAGAACGTCGACCTCGAGATAGGCCGCGGCTACGACCACAACTGGGTCCTAGACAAGGGCGTGATGGCCGGCGGCAAGGGCGGGCTCGTGATGGCAGCAGAGGTGAGCTATCCAGGAAACGGACGCTACGTCAAGGTCTACACGACCGAGCCGTGCCTCCAGGTCTACACCGCCAACTGGTGCGACTACAACCAGACCGCGAAGGGCGGCGAGCATCTCTCGTTCCGCTGCGGCATCGCGCTCGAGACCCAGCACGCGCCGGACTCGCCGAACCATCCCGAATGGCCGACGACGTTCGTGGAGCCGGGGCAGGTCTACAGGTCGCGCACCGAGTTCCGCTTCGGCGCGAAGTGACAGGGCGGAGGTCCGCCTCATGAACGAAGGGGGAACGAAGCAGACCAGCTTCACCTTTGAGCTGACCAACGACCAGCAGGAGATCCTGCTGGGGATCATGGTGAACGGGAACTACCGCAGGCGCGAGGTTCCGTATTCGCTGTGGTCAATCGAGGGAGACCACTTCAACGCGACGCTGTACGCGAAGGAGAAGCACGGCCGCCGGAAGCTCTGCGTCCAGGGCTCGAGGGCAGAGGACTTCGTCCTCTTCGTCCTCGAGCCGCAGGTCCTCGGGGCCGCTACGCTCGGCTACGAAGAGATGCTCAACCCCGAGCTCGTCGCGCCCCACGCCGGGAGCGACGAGTCAGGGAAGGGCGACTACTTCGGTCCGCTCGTCGTATGCTGCGCGTACACCGACGAGCGGCTTTCGTCCGAGATGAAGAAGCTCGGGGTGAGGGACTGCAAGCAGATGACGGACAAGGCCGTCCTCTCCGCCGGCGCTTCCCTGAGGCGCCTTCTCGGTCCGGACGGCTATGCGGTCGTCAAGCTCGGCCCGGCCGCGTACAACCGGCTGTACGCGAAGATGAAGAACATAAACAGGATGCTGGCGTGGGCGCACGGCACGGCGATCGAGGAGCTGCTGGGGAAGCGCCGGGGGTGCGGGCGCGTTGTCGTCGACCAGTTCGCGCCGACAGAGGCGACGATCCAGCGCGCGCTGAAGCCGCTCGGGAAGGCCGCGAAGGTCGAGCAGCGCCACAAGGCGGAGAGCGACATCGCCGTCGCCGCGGCGTCCGTCATCGCTCGCGAGATTTTCCTCCGTGACATCATGAAGATGGGCGAAGAAGTCTTCGGCCCGCCCTCGGAGGGCCGCGAGAACGTCCCGGCCGGCTCCAGCGATCCGCGCGTGCGCTCGCTCGCCGAGGAGATGGTCAGGAAGAACGGCCCCGTCTGGCTCATGAACCACGCCAAGGCGCATTTCCAGACGACGGACAAGGTGCTCGCCGCGTGCGGCAAGTCCCGCGCCGACCTGCCGCCGGAGGGTCAGGTCGTCTCCGCCTACAAGCGCGCCGGGGAGACGCCATCCGCTACATAGCCGCCAGGGCGTTCCGGCATCAATCCTTCCAGTTCTCCAAACTCCAACCACAAATCAACAAATGACTCTCTTGGCAAATTCGCTGGTCGACGGCTTCTCCAAGTCGAACGGAATCGGACAGGGCATCGTGGTCGTGCAGATCGTCGCCTCGGTGGTGATGGTCGCGGCCATAATCGGAAAATGGCGGGAGCTCGGCTATGTCGCAAGGGCGACGAGGCGCTTCCTGCGCGACTTCACGTCCGGGCAGAACGCCCTCGAGTACTACTTCACCAGGCGTCCGACCGTGGCGAGCGGGCTTGAGCTCATCTACAAGGCCACGTGCGAGCGACTCCTGAAGCTTCTGCCTCCCGAGGTGCGGTCGTCGCTTGGAGGGCACATGCCGGTCGGCGGCAGCGCGTCGATTCTGAATAAGCACGAGGTCGAGCTTGTCCGCGGCACGTGCGAGCACATCCTCGACGAGGAGGAGATCCGCCTCGAGCACGGCATGGGCGTCATCGCGACCGTCGTCACCCTCTCGCCGATGCTGGGGCTTCTCGGAACGGTGTGGGGCGTTCTCGACGCCTTCTACGAGATGGGGTCGTCGGGAAGCGCCAACCTCGCGACGATTGCGCCGTCGATCTCGTCCGCCCTCGTCACCACAGTTGTCGGACTTCTCGTCGCCATCCCGGGAGTCGTCGCCTTCAGCAGGATGAACGCGGTGATCCGCAATCTCACGAGCGACATGGACGGTTTCGCGGACGAGCTGATCGGGCGCATCACCTGCGAGTTCCAGAAGGGGGCCGACTGAGATGAGGCTGCGTCGAAGGCGCCTGCGCGGCGAGAAGCCGAAGGCCGAGGTCGACATGACCTCGCTCATCGACCTCACGTTCCTGCTTCTCGTGACTTTCATCGTGACCCTCCCGGCGCTCGAGCAGGGCATATCGATCATCCTGCCCGAGGCGAAGAACCTGCCCGAGCCGCCGACCAAGGACCGCAAGGCGAACACCGTCACGATCGACGAGCGCGGAATCATATACCTCAACGACAAGCCGATGGAGATCGCCGAGCTCGAACGCCGCCTCACGGCGCTCGCCGCCGAGGATCCCGAGGTGCCGGTCCTCGTGCGCGGTGACGAGCGGCTGACCTACGGCGTCGTGATGGAGGTCGTGAAGGTCGTATACAAGTGCAACATCCGCAGGATGGCGCTCATAACCGTCGAGAAATAGGGGCGGACTATGGAGGTCTTTGTCGAGGAGCGGAAGCCCGAGGTGATGAACGCGGCCAACTGCATAGCCGCGCTCGTCATCCACATCCTGCTTTTCGGCGCGCTGTACCTCTTCGGCGTCCTGGACTTCTCCCCGAAGGAGACCGTGATCCCCATCGACCTCACCGTCGTCGTGGAGGAAAACCTCGACGGCAACGATGACGAGCCGCCGCCAGACCGTCCGCCCGAGCCCGAGCCGCCTCCCGAGCCGCCGAAGCCGCCGGATCCCCCGCCTCCGCCTCCCGACCCCCCAAAGCCGCCGGACGCGGTCAAGAAGGTCGAGGAGAAGAAGGAGGAGAAGAAGCCCGAGAAGAAGCCTGATCCTCCCAGGACCAACGAGGTCGCCAAGGTCGAAAAGCCGAAGACCCGCGAGGAGCGGATGCGCGAGATGCGCGAGCGCGCCGTCGCGGTGAAGGAGACGCCGCCGCGCACCAACGGCCGCACCGAGAGGCGTCCGCCGAACTGGAAGGAGCTCCTCGAGGCTGGATACAGGCCGGGCGCGGCCACGACGGTCGCAGCCGACGAGAAGCAGCGCTGCATCTCGCTCATCAAGGCGGCGTTCTACGACAAGTGGGACCAGGTGGGACGTCCGCCGTGGAATCCGGCGCTCCGCGAGATACGCCTCAGCGTCACCTTCGGCACGAACGGCAAGGTGATCGGCTACCGCATAGTGTCGGGTTCCGGCGACGCCGCGGCGGACGCGACGGTCACGCGCGCGGCGGCGCTCGTGCGCTACGTGAGCGGGCTCTCCCAGCCTTTCCTGGAGTCCTGCAAGAAGGACCCGGTCGTTGTAAGATTCAAGGTCACCGAAAGATGATGTTCGCATTCGTTCTCAACCTGCTTCTTGGCGCGATCGCGCTCGACGGGGGTTCCGGCGAGCAGCTGACGGCGCGCGCCTCGTTTGACGCCAACAACGTCCGCGTCGGCGACCCGATGATGCTCACGATCGACTTCGTCGGCACGGCTGACTTCGCGAGCCTCCATCCGCCCGCGCTCTCGAAGGAGGTGGACCGCCGGACATGGAAGGTCGACGACTTCGGCGCGAAGACGGAGACTTACCTCAACGCGAGGCGTCTCGTGTACATGGTCCGCCCGATGAAGGAGGGCCTTCTTGAGTTTCCCGCACTCGAGTTCACCTACGCAGGCCCCGCGGAGATCGGTGTCGCCAGGGTGCGCACCCCGGCCATACCTGTCCACGCAAAGGCCGGGACCCAGGCCGCACTGGCCGGGCTTGAGGAGGAGACGGAGGGGCTGCCGATGCCGGACGGGATCCTGGTCGGGCTCGACGCGGGCCCGTGGGGGACCGGCTCGCGCATCGGGGACGACGAGCGCTTCCGCTGGCGGCGCGCGTGCGCCGACCCGAAGGCGGACGCCTTCGCCAAGTTCGACTTCCCGGAGGCGCGGCTGAACGAGGCGGCGTGCGCCGTCGCCGAGGGCAGCTGGGCTCGTGCGCTCAGGATAGAGTCGTCGCTCGAGTGGCGCATCGGCCAGACGCCCGCGGTCGAGCGCGGTATTGTCGCCGCGCTCGCGCGCAGGGACGAGAATCCCGGCGCGGAGCTGCCGGTCTGGCGGCAGGCGCTAAGACCCGTGCTGCGCTTCGCGTGGCCGGGGCGCGTCCTCGCGGTCCTCGCCGCCTTAGCCGCCGTCGCCCTCATCTTCTGGCTGTGCGGCAGGGCGGTGCGGGCGTTCGCGGCCCTCGCCTTCGCGCTCATGTGCCTTTCGGCGCCGGCCCAGAGCATGTTCGACAGCATAGACCAGATGATCCGCGAGCAGCAGGAGCGGATGAGCCAGATGATGAACAGCATGGGCATGGGGTTCGGCGGAACGGGCATGTCGATCAACGGACGCCAGCAGAAGCCCGTGGAGGTCAAGGCGTCCATCAGGACGAGCAAGGCCGACATCCAGGTCGGCGAGACTTTCGAGTTCATCGTCGCGCTGGAGACGCCCAGGTCCGCGACCATAGGGCAGGTGAGGCTGAATCCCTCCGAGATGTTCGGAATGGTGCTTATGGGCAAGGTCGAGCAGCTAGCCGACGGAGCGTCCTCCAACCCCTCGAACATCGTCAGGCGCATGGCGGTTCCGGTCCGCTACGACATCCCGTTCAAGGGCCCGATGAGCTTCACCGTCGAGGGAATGGTGACGGCGCGGCAGGGTACGGGGGGAATCAGCTTCACGTTCTCCCAGTCGTTCTCGGCCAGCACCGAGCCGATACAGGTCGAGATCAGACCGCTTCCGACGGATGGACAGCCCGCGGACTTCTCCGGCGCCGTGGGCAACGCGTTCTCCATCCGCCAGAGCATCGACCGCAACCGCGTCGAGACAAACGACGTCGTGAGCGTGTCGCTGACCGTCGACTACATGGGCTACGTGCCGATGGGCGCGTTCGAGGGAGAGGTGGAGCGCCGCGCCGGAACGCCGTCGCGGATACTCATGCGCCGATACTTCGTCGCCGACGGATCTCCAAAGGTCCCAGACCAGTCCATCGTCTTCTACGACACGGAGAAGCGCAGCTACCGCCGCCTCACCGCCCCCGGTCCGGCGCTCGTCTACGTCTCCGGAGACGAAGGCGGGGCCGAGACCGTGGCGGTGAACGCGTCGGAGGGCGAGAAGTCCGCCAAGGCGCTCCGCCTCCGGCTGTATCCAAGAGATTCCGCGCCGGTCGTATGCACCCTCGCCGTGGGCGGTTCCGCCGGACATCTCGCCGAGACCGACGCCTCGGGCGAATGGACGCGCGTCGACGACGGACGCCACGCAGGCTGGATAAGGAAAGAGGAGCTGAAGAAGCCATGAAAAAGCGGATATTCCTTTCGCCGCCGGACATCGGACGCGAAGAGCGCCGCGCGGTCGCCGCGGCATTCGATTCAGGCTATGTCGCGCCCTGCGGACCGATGGTGGACGAGTTCGAACGCGAGACGGCGAAGCTCGCCGGCAGACGGTTCGCCGTCGCCGTCTCGAGCGGCACCGCCGCGATCGACCTCGCCATGGCGGAGTACGGCGTCGACTCGTCGTGGACCGTCATCTCGCCCGCGCTCACCTTCATCGCGACCGTCGGCCCCGCCTGGCACCGCGGCGCGAAGCTGGAGTTCGTCGACAGCGACGAGACGGGCAACATGGACTGCAGCCTCCTGGAAGAGGCGCTCGCGGCCCGCCGCCGCACGAAGCACCTGATGGTTGTCGGCGTCGACCTCTACGGACGCTGCTGCGACTACGGCAGGATCGCGAAGCTCTGCCGCCGCGCGGGGGCGGTGTTCCTCTGCGACAGCGCGGAGGCTGTCGGGGCGAGGTTCAAGGGCCTTCCCAGCGGCAGCTCCGGCGAAATCGCAGTCTACTCCTTCAACGGAAACAAAATCGTCACTACGTCAGGCGGCGGCGTGCTTCTCACGGACGACCATGGCGTCGCCGAGCGGGCGCGCAAACGCGCCCAGCAGTCGCGCGAGGCGGTCGCGTGGTACGAGCACCGCGAGGTCGGCTACAACTACCGCATGAGCAACATACTCGCCGCGCTGGGGCTCGCGCAGCTGAGACGCCTGCCGGAGATCCTTGAAAAAAGGGCGGCCAACCGCAGATTCTACGGGCGCATTCTGCCGCTTCTCGACAATACGGACGGCAACGGATGGCTTTCCGTCGCCGTCATGGGTTCGCGGCGCGAGCGCGATGCGCTCATGCGCACTCTCGCGGCGGACGATATAGAGTCGCGTCCGGTCTGGAAGCCTCTTCACCTGCAGCCTGTGTTCGCCGGATGCCGCTCATGGGGCGGAGAGGTCGCCGAGACGCTTTTCGACCTCGGCGTCTGCCTTCCGAGCGGGACGAGTCTCTCTGCCGCCGACCGCAGCCGGATAGAAAAGGCGATAAGGGCATCCCTTTAAGTCCGCGCGCAGAAATTTGACATGTCAACTGCTCCGCTACAGGGCGGATTGTGGTAGAATAGCGGCATGAGAATCAAAAGTGTTGTCGTTTCCGCCGCGCTTGCGCTCTGTGCAGCGCACTCATTCGCGCAAACCCACACCGTAACGTTCCGCCGGCTGAATGGCACGGTGCTCTCGAAGGTCGAGGTCGCGCACGGCGCGAATGCGACGGCACTCGCGCCGGCGCTTCCGGTGGAGGCCGACATGACGGCCCGAACATGGGATTGCGCAGACAGGCTCGCGAGCGTCACGAACGACGTCACGTGCTGGGCGCTCTACGAGGCGACGACCGCGAAGTCTCCGTCGACGTCAATCGCGTCGCAGTCCGTCGCCAGCCGCGAGACGCCGTACTCCCTCGAGGAGTACTTCCGGATGTACGACAACCTCGCGTGGAGCGACGAGTTCTCGGGGAGCTCCCTGGACGTCGGTACTTCGTCCGGCTGGTGGGGCGGCACGACCGGCGGCAACTGGCAGAACGACACGGAACAGGGATCCCTCGACCTTGCGGAATACACCACAGGCAACAACCATTCCATCTCCAACGGCATCCTCAAGCTCAACTGCCGTCGCGAGTCGGCTACGCGGATCACGTCCGCCAGAATCAACTCGAAGAACAAGGTTGCCTTCAAGAAGGGGCGCTGCGAAATCCGGGCCAAGATATCCAAGCAGGTCGGAACCACCCCAGCGTTCTGGACGATGGGGACCAACGCCGGATGGCCGTGGGGCGGCGAAATCGACGTCATGGAGCAGGTCAACGGAAGCGAATGGATACAGACGACGCTCCACATGGCGCGTTATGCGCAAAATACCCACAACAACGCGCACGAATCGGGCTCGGGGCTTGTCGGACACGAGGACGGCGTGCACTGGGGCGATGGATTCCACCGCATGGGCATCGTCGTGAACGAGCGCGAACTGGTGTGGTACGTGGACGACCACATCTGCCAGCGCATGGACATCCGCGACGCCAAATACGACGTTTTGAGGAGCGCCTCCCAGTACATTCTCCTAAACCTCAACTTCGGCGGCTCATGGGCGGGCCAGACGAACCACAACAACTCCGCGATCGCCAACTTCCAGAGCGACGACTTCGAGATCGACTACTGCCGCATCTTCACGAACACGAACGACAACAACACCATTGTGCGCGCGCCCGAGCCGGAAGGAGCCCGGCTTTCCGGGCCCGTAAAGGCCACGGTCTGGCGCGGCTGGCAGATGAAGTGGGGGAAGTCAGGCGCGGGCTATTACCAGGACCACCTGATAGGCAGCGAGTCGGTCCACATCAGGACGGCAGTGCGGGAGTACTGCGGACGGGACAACCCCGACATTGTCACGTTCTTCACGCGGCCGCAGGAAAACACCGGAGGCTCGAACCTCGCGGCACCGCTTTACGTTCCTGGCTATACCACGATCAACCTGAGCCCCAACTCGGGCAGAAACTGGACCGATTGGGACGGGGACATACGGGAAAAGCTCAGAAGCACCGTCCTCTTCAACAAGGAGCGATTCTCGCAGGAGGACTCGACCGTCAGCAATCTCGAGATATCCAACGACTACAGCTTCACCAACGGCTGCGCCGTCGTCGCGGAGCTCGTGGAGAAGGACACCGGCGCGAAGGTCAAGGTCGTTGGCGCGTTCGTCTCCACCACGAACGGCGTCGGGACAGCCGGAAGCGCTGCGGTGCAGGGCTTCGACACGCTGATCTCCAAGATCAACGCCATGAAGGACGAGAAGGTGATACTGCTCCTCCAGGGCGAGGGCTGGGCAAACTGGAACTACCTCGACAACCGCGTCAAGACCGAGCTGAAGCCATCGTTCACCAGACTCGGGCAGTTTACCACGTTCTGGCCTGCATACCAGAGCGCTTGGGTGACGGAGAGCTACCAGGCGTCCGCCGAGAACCCCGCGCCGCTTTCGGTGCCGAAGTCCAACGGCCAGCCCTCGGGCGTCCACACCAACCAGGCTTACTGCGCGACGGTCCAGTTCGAGGCGCCGCCAGCAGTCGAGTACGGTCTGCTCGCCACGAACCAGTACGCGAAGTCGATGAACGTAATCTTCGCAGGAGTCCAGGACGGCGCGGAGCTCACGAACTTCCCGGTGCTGGTGAGACTCTCCACGGCGATCGACGGGTTCAGCTACTCCGACTTCTCGAAGGCTGACGGCGGTGACCTCCGCTTTGCGGACGATAGCGGCACGCTCCTCCCGCACGAGATCGACACATGGAACACGGCCGGAGAGTCGACCGTGTGGGTCAAGGTCCCGCTCCTCAGGAAAAAGTCGTACATAACAGCGCACTACGGCTTCACGGGAACGGGCGATCCCGCGCCGGTAGACCCCAAGGACGTGTGGGACGAGAACTACGTGGGCGTCTGGCACCTCGGCGAAAGCGCGCTGCCGCTGAAGGAGTCGAGCGAGACCTCAAGCGACTTCAGGACGTCGACGGGCTCGGGCATCGGCTATGCCTCGGCGGGGATAGTCGGCAAGTCCGTCGACTTCGGCGAGTCGGGCAATTCGCGTTCCGTTATCGCGCCGGACCACGACGCGCTGGACGGATTCACGGCATGCACGTTCGAGGCGTGGACGTACATGGATGCCGCTGCCAGAAGCTTCAAGAAGGACGGAACCGATGCGGCAAAGGGCCTTTTGACGAAGCGCACGGGATACGGCAACCAGGCCTCGTACCACATGTGGGATACCGGCTCTGGGACCTCGGTGTGCGTTTCGTCCAACAGCACGTCGCATACGCAGATAGCCGGCATAGCCAACGTGCCTTCCGGAGAATGGGTGCACCAGGTTGTCGCGTTCAACGCAGGAAGCACGGCCAACTACAAGGGCGGTGCCGCGGCAGGGACCGGAACTACGCCCGTCAAGAAGATCAACACCGGCGATGCGAACCTGCATCTCGGCAACTTCCAGGCAGGCGACACGCGCAACTTCCCCGGAAAGATCGACGAGGTTCGCATCTCCAAGACGGCTCGCTCCGCGGCGTGGGTCAAGGCCACGTACGACACGATTGCGAACGCGGGCTTCGCCACGTATGCCATTGGAGAGGATGTCCCTCCCGAGCCGCCGGCGCCGCGAATCGCCTTCGCGTCCGACACCCCCGGCTTTGACTGGACCAACCGGGTCGTCACGGTGACAAACGCGGCATCGGGCGCTGCCCTGACGCTCACGGCAACCGCCGCCGACGGCACCACGACTACCGCCACCGCGACAGCGGACGCGAATGGCGAGGCGTCGTTCAGCGTCGCCACGGCTCCCGCGACCGAGTACTCCTACACCGTCTCGCAGGGTGGCTCCGAAGTCGCGGCTGGCGGGTTCTTCACGGGCGGATGGAACGCCGGCGGCACGTGGTTCTCGGCGTCCGCGGCGAGCGGCG
>JAFRJH010000330.1 GCA_017432385.1 Kiritimatiellia bacterium | reverse complement strand
CCGGACAGGGAGGCGTTCCGCGCGGCGCTGGCCGCGCGCCACGGCGAGGCGCGCCAGTCGCGGTTCGAGGCCGCCAGCGTCGCGGTCTGCGGACTGGGCGGGCTCGGCTCGAACATCGCCATAGCGCTCGCGAGGGCGGGCGTCGGACGGCTGCACCTCCTGGACTTCGACGTGGTCGAGCCATCCAACCTGAACCGCCAGCAGTATGCCGCGGCGCAGGTCGGGATGGCGAAGGCCGATGCCCTGCGCGAGAACATCGCGGCCGTCAACCCGTACTGCGAGACGACGGCCGAGCGCGTCCGCGTGACGCCGGAGAACCTCGCCGCGCTTCTCGCCGACGACGACATCGTCTGCGAGGCCTTCGACCGCGCCGAACAGAAGGCGATGCTCGTCTCGGGCGTGATGGAGGCGTTCCCGGAGAAGCCGGTCGTGGCCGCGTCGGGGATGGCGGGGCTCGGATCGGCGAACGACATCAGGACGAGGCGCGTGTCTAGGCGGCTGTACGTGTGCGGCGACCTTGTCGCCGACGTGGACGACGGGCAGGGGCTCTACGGCGCGCGCGTGCTCGTGTGCGCCGCGCACCAGGCGACGATGGCGCTGCGCCTCATTGCGGGCGAAGAGGAGGCTTGAACGGAGAATGAAGATGGCTGAATGCAATGACACGTTCGTACTTGGCGGGAAGGAGTTCACCTCCCGCTTCATACTCGGCTCGGGCAAGTACTCGCTGAGCCTCGTGAAGGCGGCGGTAGAGCACGCGGGGGCGCAGATAATCACGCTTTCCGTGCGCCGCGCCAACACAAAGGAGCAGGAGAACATCCTCGACTACATCCCGAAGGGCGTCACGCTTTTGCCGAACACGTCAGGCGCCCGCGACGCGAAGGAGGCGGTCCGCATCGCGCGGCTCGCGCGCGAGCTCGGCTGCGGCGACTTCGTCAAGATCGAGATCATGCGCGACACGAAATACCTGCTGCCGGACAACCAGGAGACGGTGAAGGCGACGGAGACCCTGGCATCCGAGGGCTTCACGGTGCTGCCGTACATGTATCCGGACCTGAACGTCGCCCGCGACCTGGCGAAGGCCGGAGCCGCTGCGGTCATGCCGCTCGGCGCGCCCATCGGCTCGAACAAGGGGCTCGCGACGGCGGACTTCATCCAGATACTGATCGACGAGATCGAGCTCCCGATAATCGTGGACGCGGGAATCGGCGCGCCGAGCCAGGCGTGCCGCGCGATGGAGATGGGCGCGGCCGCGATCATGGCGAACACGGCGCTCGCGACCTCGGGCGACGTGCCGCGCATGGCGCGGGCCTTCCGGCTGGCGATCGAGTCCGGCAGGGAGGCGTTCCTCGCCGGGCTTGGACGTGTCCTCGCCAGGGGCGCCGCCGCGTCCGACCCGCTCACGGGCTTTCTTCGCTGAGGGGGCGCGCATGGACGGAACCGAAGCGAGGCGCAGCGATCTCATCTTCGACGCGGACGGCCTGTCCCCGTCGGCCCTGGAGCGGAAGCACCGCCTTGAGCGGGATCCGTCGTGCAGGGCGGACCCGATGGCGTACCTGCCCGGCATGGAGCGGATCGACTCCGACATCAAGGACCGGGTGCGCGCGGCGATGTCGGCGTACGACCCGTCGCGCTACACGGCGGCGGATGTCCGCCGCGCGCTCGAGCGCGAGACGTGCGGCGAGGAGGAGCTCCGGGCCCTCCTCTCGCCCGCCGCCGCTCCGTTCCTGGAGCGGATGGCGGAGCGGGCGCGGGCGGAGACCGTGCGCCACTTCGGCAACACCGTCTACATCTTCACCCCGCTCTACATCGCGAACCACTGCGAGAACTACTGCGTCTACTGCGGTTTCAACTGCTACAACAGGATACGCCGCATGAAGCTGGACAGAGGGCAGATCGAGCGGGAGATGGAGGTCATCGCGAAGTCCGGCATGGAGGAGGTGCTGATCCTGACCGGGGAGAGCAGGTCCGCGAGCGGCGTCGAGTACATCGGCGACGCATGCGAGCTCGCCCGCAAGTACTTCCGCCTCGTGGGGCTCGAGGTGTATCCGATGAACACGGACGAGTACCGCTACCTGCGCGGGCGCGGGGCCGACTACGTGACGGTGTTCCAGGAGACATACGACGTCGAGCAGTACGAGAAACTGCACCTGCTGGGGCGCAAGCGCGTGTGGCCGTACCGCTTCGACGCGCAGGAGCGCGCCCTCATGGGCGGAATGCGCGGCGTTGCGTTCTCCGCGCTCCTGGGGCTTTCGGACTTCCGCAGGGACGCCCTGGCGACGGCGCTCCACGCCTGCTGGCTGCAGCGGAAGTACCCGGGCGCCGAGATCAGCCTGTCGTGTCCGCGGCTCCGTCCGATAGCCAACCACCCCGACGTGCGTCCGGGGGACATCGGCGAGCGCGAGCTCTGCCAGGTGCTGTGCGCCTACCGGCTGTTCCTCCCGTTCGCGGGCATCACCGTCTCGTCGAGGGAAAGCGCGTCGTTCCGCAACGGGATCGCGAAGATAGCGGCGACGAAGGTCTCGGCGGGCGTCTCCACGGGGATCGGCGACCACGCCTCCAAGTACGGCGGGGAGGACGATCCGTCCGCAGAGGGCGACGAGCAGTTCGAGATCAGCGACTCGCGCAGCCTTTCGCGCATGTACGCCGACCTCTCCGGCGAGGGGCTCCAGCCCGTCCTAAACGACTATGTCTACGTCTGATCCGCCCCGGAGCGGACACGGCTGCGGCACGAGACCCGAAAATATGGTAAAATACAGCGTGGACCCGGTGTGCGCGAGAGGAATCGCAGCAGCAAAGAAAGGAGATGCCGCAAGATGCAGGCTATAACATTTGGACAGGCGTGGAACTATGGCGGACCGCTGATGTGGGTGCTCGCCGTGATATCGGTCGCGGAGCTGGCGGTCGTGATATACCTCTGGTACTCGCAGCGCCCGGGGCTGTTCCTTCCCGAGGCCATCTCGCGCGTCCGCGCCGCGAAGGACAAGGCGGCCGAGGGCTCGCGCCTCGCGGAGTCGCTCTTCTCGTCCGTGGACTGGCTCGCCGACATAGCGGCGATCGCGCCGCTCGTGGGGCTTCTCGGCACGGTGCTCGGCATGTTCCAGGCGTTCGGCGGGATCGCCGCCGACGTAACCGCCGGCGCCAAGCCGGTCGTCCTCGCGCAGGGCGTCTCGCAGGCGATTGTCACGACGATATTCGGGCTTGTGGTGGCGATCCCGGCGCTCGTGATGCACGCGATATTCCGCCGCCGTGCCGCGAAGCTCGTCGCCACGCTCGAGGAGAAGTCCGATGAAGTTCTCGGTTAAGCGCCGGTCCAAGGCGCCGACGCTGGCGCTGACGTCGATGCTCGACGTCATATTCCTCCTGCTGTGCTTCTTCGTCACGGCGAGCGTGTTCTCGCAGTGGGAGTCGGAGATTTCGATCCAGCTTCCCAGCGCCAGAACGGCCGACGAGCCCGACCGGCTCCCCGGCGAGATCATCGCCAACATCGCCAAGGACGGCACGGTGCGCGTGAACGGCGCGGAGCTCACTCTCGACGATCTCGGCTCGCGCCTCGCGAAGATCGCGAAGTACTATTCCGGCCAGGCGGTGATCGTGCGCGCCGACAGGGAGACGAGCTACGAGTCGCTCGTCAGGGTCATCGACGTCTGCCGCGGGGCCGGAGTCTGGAACTTCTCCCTGGCCACGTCCAACGAAGACCGCGGGAAATGACGCTTGCCTCGCTAGTCCTCGCCGCCGTCGCGGTGCTGCCGTCCGACCGCATGGCGATGGCCGACCGGCTTTTCGACCGCGGCGAATACGCCGCGGCGCGCGGCGAATACGCCGCGCTGGCGGGCGCGGAAGGCATAGCGGCCGACGAGCTCCTCTCCCGGCTGGCCGAGTGCGCCCGCGCGCTTGGCGACAGGACCTCCGCCCGCCGCGAGTACTGCGAGCTCCTCGACCGGCACCCCGTGTCGCGCCATGCCGAGCGCGCGAGGCTCCAGCGCGCCCTCGCCGGGAACGACGCCGAGAAGCGCGCCGAGCTCAAGATGCTCGATTCCGACACCGTCTCGCCCCAGGTCAGGGCGACGGCTCTCTACCACATCGGCGTCATGGACTCCGACCGCGGCGCTCTCGAGCGGTCCGCAAAGCTCGACCCAAAGGGGCGCTACGCGCCCTACGCGCGGTTTCGCCACGCAATGCTCGCCTCGAAGGACCCCGACCAGAAGGTGCGCCGCTCCGCGACGATGGAGCTCATGGAGCTTCACTTCGGCGCTGACAGGGACATGGCGCGCGAGGCCCTCTACGCCGCCGCGGCGAACTGCTATTCCGACAGGCGCCACGGCGAGGCGTCGTCGCTTTTCCGCCGCTACCTAACGGTCTACCCCGGAGACGCGCGCGAGGG